>ONPC01000070.1 GCA_900319565.1 uncultured Eubacteriales bacterium
ATGGATCTTACATGCATCCTCCAAAGTCGCTGCCTCGGAAGCGGGCGCTTCCAAACGCATGATGCATTCCCGCGTAAAAACTTGAAAACCCGTGGACTCCAAAAATGCTTCGGTCTCCGGGCTTTGGAACATGACGGACATGTAGTAGAGCGCGTCTTCCGAGAGGTTTGCCTTCACGGTTTCCAATAAATGAGAGGCGATCTTCTGGCGACGATGCTCCGGAGACACATAGATGTAGACCCAAGGCTCGTTGCCGATGCTCGAGATCAGACAGAGACCATTGCAGGCGTCGGTTTCGGGATCGCTTTCATATGCGAAGAATACGTCGAATTCCGAATCCAGCCATTCACTGAGCGGTGGCATGGGAGGAAATGCAGGTGCAGTGGCCCACAGAGCCTCAAAGGAACGTTTTAATTCATCGGTTGGTTTATCCGTCGTGTAGATCATAAGAACTCCAAAGTGTGCTTAATATGGATCCTGTTCATTGAACCCAAAATACAGTATAGAAGGTTTGAAAAAAATTTGCAAGATTTTGAAAAAAACTATTGACAGGGATGGAACTTGTCTGCTATAACTGTACTAGAGCAACTAATACAGTCGATGGAGGTGTATATATTTATGAAAGATTACTTCAGTTTTTCCATGTATAAAGAGCAAATGAGGAAACTCAAGTTACCCACCATGATATTGATCTTTATGACTACATTTTTCCTGATCATGGAAGTGATCTTAAATGTGGTTACCGAAAGCAAGAACGATCCGAACTGGCTGTTTCCATCGGCTTGGCATCTGGCGCTTACACCACTTGCATCGGTCATATTGTCGGGGATCTTGATGAAAGACCTTCGAAAACGCAATGGCTGTGATTTTTATCATGCATTGCCCGTGTCGCGCGGCGCAATCGTGGTCGCATCGATCGAGGCAACGCTTTGTTGGACGTTCGTATACATGGCGATCCCTTCGATCATTCAGCTTTGCGTTATATATCCCATGGGCTTTGAAATGCATTTCGATCATTTCTTGAACGTCATGGTCTTTGGGACAGTCACATCGGTTTATTTCAACGGCGCATGGTGGCTGGGTCACAGTCTGACGGGAACTCGTTTTTCCCATTTTGTGGTCACGCTGACGATCTTGTTCGGACTCAGAGGTTTTCTGGCTATATTTGGTTATATGCTTCAGTTTATTATGCCGTATCTCCTTCTGAACCGGTTTTCCTTTTTCTTCCAGCCGGGAAAATACAACCTGTTTTTGGGTTATATCGGGAGTACGGGGATCACAGCTACGAACGTGATCTACACACTGCTTTTATCCGTGATATATATCGGCCTGGCACTGTTTTTGATTCCTAAGAAACCCAGTGAAACAGCCGGAGCACCGACCTGGTCCTCAAAAATGGAGACCGTGATCCGGGTTATCCTTTCCTGTGCTGTGTGCATTCCAGCTTTGTTCGGACTGATCACCATGGTCTTCGTGGAGGAGGCAAAAGGGAATCAGTTGTTTGAGGGTATCACAAGTGTTGTGGTGTTGATTTTTTTCTGCCTGGCTGTTATCATCTACTTTCTGTACGAGATCGTGCAGACCAAACAGTTCAAAAAATCGTTTAAACACTGGAAGGGTCTGCTTTGGGTAGCAGCTTTTAATGTAGTGGTATTTGTCGTAATTACAGTGTTCCATTCTTCCGTTGCCTCGACGAAACCCGAACCTCAGGAGATCGAGTCGGTCACTCTCGTGAAATCGAATTCGATCATAGATGATGTAGAGGAATATAGTCTCGCTCGCTATTTCTTCGGAGATAAGAAAAACGAAAAGAACTTCCAGAAAATGATCTATGGGATTCGGCTTACGGATGATGCGATCAAAAGAGCTGTTTCGTCGGAATTGGATTATGCGATCGCGGAAGGATCCAACTATGATTTTTGGTACAGTATTTTGGAAACACAGGACCTTCAACGGATCTATGAATTTTTCGATGAGGTTTCCTCGAATGATGGTTCGGATTATGGGGCAGAGATGTCCGAAAGAGCCAAGAACTACAATCAGCATGCGACGGAAATATTCGATCATAGGGGGTTTCAGGTAGGAGTAAAGATCAAACTGACGAACGGAAAGACGATCTACCGAAGGCTGAACCTTCCCAGATATGTCTTCTATGAATTGCTCGAGAAGGAAGAATTCATTTCACGGATCGAGAACCTTGATTTTGATACTATGATCCGCGGATACCGGCCGAACGCAAAGAACGGCACAGGTGTTGATATAATGATTGCTGGCAACATAAAAATCGAAGAGGATTCGAATGACGTGCTTGATGCGTTAGAAAAAGACATTCGTTCTATGCCTTTGCAGCAGAAGAAGGATCTTTTGTTCCGCCCGATCCATTATATGCGGGGACCGGCAATAAAGTTTGACGAGGAGTGGACCTTTATTTCTCTGATCAACCCATATTTCTCTTCGGAAACCATATTGATGGTCTCGCCGAATCTGACCCCGAATGTTTATAACTTTATTGAAAACAATAGTTATGTACAACGCTACAAGCAATACTGGGAGCTTCAGAAGCAGAAAGGAGTCGATCATGTTTCAGATTGATGTCATGTCACGTACTCCGGCTTATGAGCAGATCATTGAACAGTTTGAGCAGTTCGTTATGATGGATATCCTCCGTCCGGGGGATAAGATGATCAGTGTAAGACAGATGTCCGTGCAGCTTTCGGTGAACCCGAATACCATTCAAAAGGCGTACTCTGAGATGGATCTGCGCGGATACATCCGATCCGTTCCGGGTAAGGGGTGCTTTGTTACACAGGAAGCAAAAGAGATCATACAGAGAGGGCATAGGAATAAAATGAATGAGATTCGCGAGATCGTTCGGAGTTTGATACTGGCAGGGGTTACGAAAGAAGAACTGATAGAGCTGATCAACGAAGAATTCGAAGGGAGGGGCACCGATGATCAAGGTTTCTGATGTTGTTAAAACGTTTGACGATTTTACTGCTTTAAACCATATCAGTTGCACCATACCGGATCACAGTATCTACGGTCTGGTCGGATCCAACGGAGCCGGAAAGTCCACTTTGCTTCGGCTGATCAACGGCGTATACCGCCAGGACAGCGGCACGATCATGGTGGATGACGAATCGGTTTTCGAGAATATTCCCGTTAAGAAGAAACTGGTGTATGTTCCGGATGAACTGTACTACATGGGCAATGCTTCGATGGAGCGGATGGCGAAGATCTACAAAGGCTTTTATCCGGAGTTTTCAGAGGAACGCTTTCGCGATCTGGCACAAAAGTTCAACCTGGATCCTTCAAAGGGCATGAACACTTTTTCCAAAGGTATGAAACGTCAGGCGGTCACGATCCTGGCGCTGGCTTGCCGCACGAAGTACATCTTTTTTGACGAGACCTTTGACGGCCTGGATCCCATCATGCGAAATGTCGTCAAGAGCATCATTTACGACGATGTCATGGAGCGTGGAGCGACGGCAGTCATTACATCGCACTCGCTTAGAGAGCTCGAGGACACCTGTGACCAGCTGGCGCTGCTGCATAAGGGCGGTCTGGTCCTGCAGAGCGAGGTAAGCGACTTGAAGACGAGTCTGTTTAAGGTGCAGATCGCGCTGAAGCGTGATTTCGGGCCTGAACTTTTCACAAATCTTATGGAGGAAGCGGAACTCGGAAACGCCGTGGAGAAACTGTCGTTCGACGAGGCTCGTGAAGGACTCAGCCTGCTGCATTTTTCCAAACACGGTTCCGTGGCGAATGTCATCATGCGAGGTAACAGCCGACTGGCCATGGAACTGCTGAAAAAGCATGATCCGATCCTGATGGAGGTGCTCCCGCTGACACTTGATGAAGTATTTACTTATGAAATGGAACTGCTCGGGTATTCTTTCGAGAAGACCCTCGGAAGCGAGAGTTCCGAAACGGACCGGTGAGCATTGACCGGACAGATAGAAAAGGGACCGCGGATTTCGCGATCCTTTTTTCTGGGATCCTTACGACCGCGCCTTTTCCGGGGCATACTTGTATTCGATGGTTGATTATAGATTTCCCATATGCTAATATATTACTGTAATGTTTGGTAACGTATCTGATATGACGTTTTACTAACGCATATCAAACTAACAGGATAGGAGGGACATATGAATAAAACAAGAAAAAGATTGATCATGGTCTTGGTAGCGTTGTTTTCGCTCGTGATGTTATTACCGATCGTCAAGTTTGGAGATAATGTATGGGCGGATACTCCGGCAAGAAGGATCTTAGGCGCTACAGCGAAAAGAACCACGATCAGTAAAGGGATGCCGCAGCAGTTTGAGGTAAGGACGTCATCGGATGTTAAATTCTTGATGTTGTATGCCGAAGACGGCACCACTTTGGTTAAGACCTGGACTGCTTCCAGCAGTGTAGTCAGCGGCAGTACACGCACTTGGAACCTTATACAAGTGATCAATAACCCCGGAGACCGGAAACTGGTCTTCAAGGGTGGCGTGACATCCCCGACGCCGGTCACAAATGCAGTGACTTGCGCTTTTAAGGTGTATAACACAGGTGTGATCAGCGGCGCTGCGAGATATGCTACGATCAAAAAGGGCGGCGTACAGGAGTTTTCCATAGGCACGAGTACGGATGCGAAGTACTTGATGGAGTACGCCGAGGACGGAAAACTGGTTAAAACCTGGACGGATTCTTCTGTCCAAACCTCAATCAGTGGAAATGTCAAAGCATGGAATATAACTCAGAACATCAATACTGCAGGAAAGAGAAGCCTGGTGTTTAAGGCAGGTTCTACATCGACACCGACGTCCGATAAGGTAACGATCAAGTTCACGGTCGAGGAAACCTGGGTCAATGAAGCTTCGGTCAAATATGCGACGATCAACAAGGGCGGAACGCAAACCTTTACCGTGAAGACACCGAAGAATGCACAGTACCTGATGCTTTATGCGGAAGAGGGGACCCTGGTCAAGACTTGGCCGGCTTCCGGTAACAGTACGGTTTCAGGCAACGTCCGCACATGGACGGTAAACCTGGCGATCAATACAGGCGGAAACCGGCAACTCACACTGAAGGCCGGAACTTCGACGACGCCGAGCTCCTACGGGAAGACGGTGAAGTTTTTGGTTGCAGAGAAGAAGATCGTCAGCGCGAAAGCGGCGAACAGTGTGATCAAAGTGGGCGGAGCGCAGCAGTTTACGGTGGTGACGTCCATCGACGTGAAATATCTTATGCTCTATGCGGAAGATGGAAACAGGGTAGCAAGTTGGGATTCCTCGTATAGCACAGAAGATTCGAGTAAAACCCGGACATGGAAAGTGAGCCGGAATATTGCTACGGCGGGAGCCCGAAAACTGGTCTTCAAGGGCGGCTCGACGAACACCACGGCTGTAACGAATGCATTGACCGTAGCATTTAAGGTGGAAGACACTTGGGTAAACAGTGCAACCGTCGGTTATACGCTGATCGGAACGGGCGGCACACAAACCTTTAAAGTATCTACAACAAAGGGTGCGCAGTACCTGATGTTGTATGCAGAAGGCGGAAACCTGGTCAAAACCTGGCCGGCTTCCGGTAACAGTATGGTATCGGGCGACAATCGGATCTGGAATGTAAGTCTCGCGATCAATACGACAGGAAGCAGGAAACTTATACTTAAGGCCGGCAAGACAACGACGGCGAGCTCTCTCGGTCAGACGGTGACGTTTAACGTGGTCGGCAATACCATTTTGGGTGCAACCGTGAAATATCAGACCCTCATCAGGACGATGCAACAGGAGATCCAGGTGATAACCACTGCAGATGTTAAGTATCTGACACTGGCTATGCAAGACACATCGACTTACTATCAACCCTGGGTGGCTTCGGAATACAGTACGTCAGACACAACAAATATTCGCATCTGGAGACTGAAGTTTTCGACCTTAAGTCCGGGAAAACAAATTTTTGCGTTCAAGGGTGGACCTTCATCGAATAACCTGAGTACCAACACATACAGCGTTCCCTTTGAAGTGGTTGACAGCGGTATCCTCAGTGCCTTTGCAAATTATCCCAGCGTTAAGATAGGGCAGACTCAGAAATTCACCGTCGAGACATCGTCCAAGGATGGGACCTTGGAACTTTATACAAAAAGCGGAAGCCGAATCAAGTCGTGGACGGCATCGAGCCAAAATTGCACGGATAAAGGAGCGGTCAGAACGTGGAATTTATCTCTTACCTATGACACCCCCGGTGATTATGATCTGATCTTCCGTGTATCTACCTATTCTGAATTCCCGCCGAGTGAACATAGTGTATCTTTTAAAGTCACAAGCGATGTAATGATCAATGCGGTCATTTTCCCGGACAAAGTTTTCCGCGATTATGTTTCTGAGCAATTTGACACGAATAAGGATGGAGAACTTAGCGTCGATGAAAGAGAACAGGCTTACTATATCAATTTGAGAAATTCGGGATTAACTAATCTGAAAGGGGTGGAGTGTTTTCCTAATCTGGTATACCTTTATGTTGACAATAATAATCTGACCGAACTGAATGTTAGCAAAAACACGGAGCTTCGTGATTTAGAATGTGGCAATAATCAGTTGAAACAGCTCGACGTAAGTTCGAATACAAAACTTACCTCTATTAATATCTACGGTAGCTCTGTCACAGGACTTAATGTGAGTAAGAATACCGAATTGAAAACGCTTGCTGTTAGTGGCAATCCGATAATGAAGTTAGATCTGAGCCAAAACTCAAAGCTGGATTGGCTGGGGTGTGGCGACTGCGGACTGACAGAATTGGATGTGACGAATAATCCGGAATTGACGTATATCTATTGTCCAGAAAACAGGCTGTCGGAATTGGATGTGAGTAATAACAAGAAATTGGACACACTCAACTGCAGAGATAACAAACTAAGCACATTGAACCTGAAAAACAATCCGCTGCTGACTGTCCTCTATTGCGACTCTAGTAATATAAGCGCTTTGAATCTGCAAGCGTGCACAAAATTACAGGTATTGTACTGCTATAGAACCAAATTAACGAAGCTGGATGTGAGTAAGAATCCGGAATTGTCATATATCAGCTGTGATGCATCGTTAGAAGTAACAGGAGCAGGAAGTGGTGTGACGATCAGTCGATCTTATTGATTTTTTGAAAAGGAGCATGAACATGGAGAAACTAACCAAAGCATTGCCCGAGAAGAATGTAGATATACGTAAAGCCGCCATCATCGGCTGCGGTTTCGTGGGATCCTCCACGGCCTTTGCGCTGATGGAGGCCGGAACATTTTCGGAGTTGGTGCTGATCGATGTGGATAAGAGCCGCGCCGAAGGCGAGGCCATGGATATCAGCCACGGCGTACCGTTTGTAAAACCGATGAAGATCTATGCCGGCGACTACGATGACATCGTAGATGCTTCGATCATCATCATTACGGCGGGCGCGGCGCAGAAACCGGGAGAAACACGCCTGGATCTGGTGCAGAAGAACGTGGCCATCTATAAGTCCATTATCCCTGAGATCAAAAAGCGCGGATGCGAGGGCGTTCTGCTCATCGTGTCGAACCCGGTCGATATTCTGACCTATGTGGCTCAGAAACTGTCCGGTTTTCCGGCACACCGGGTCATCGGTTCGGGTACCGTGCTGGATACCGCCAGACTGAAGCATATGCTGAGCAATCACCTGTCGGTCGACAGCCGCGCGGTGCACGCGTTTATCATCGGTGAGCACGGCGACAGTGAGCTTGCGGCCTGGTCGGGCGCCATGGTTTCGGGCGTGCCGCTCTCGAAATTCTGCGAGATGCGCGGACATTTCAATCACGATGAGTCCGAGCGCCATATCCAGGAGATGGTTAAAAACTCGGCGTACGAGATCATCGAGCGCAAGAAGGCGACCTACTATGGCGTTGCCATGGCAGTCCGTCGCATCTGCGAGGCCATTGCCCGTGATGAGAAGTCCATTCTGTCCATTTCCAGTCTGATGGAGGGGCAGTACGGTCTGACGGACATCTGCCTGTCCATGCCCGCCATCGTCGGAGCGGACGGCGTAGAAGAGAAGATTCCGATCTCGCTGGATGAGGACGAGATCACGAAACTCATGGCTTCGGCGCGCGCACTGAAGGAGATCGCGGATTCCCTGGATCTGACGGTCTGTGAATAAGGATTCGGAGGACTAGCGTTTTGAAGTGTATTTCATGGAATGTCAACGGCATTCGTGCCGCGGCAGATAAAGGGTTTATGGATTTCTTTAAGGCGGCGGACGCGGATCTGTTCTCGCTGCAGGAGACGAAGTGCCAGCCCGGTCAGATCGTTCTGGATACGCCCGGCTACCACCAGTATTGGTATTCGGCGGAGAAGAAAGGCTATTCCGGTACGGCGGTCTTTTCCAAAAAGGAACCGGTGGCGGTGACCTATGGGATCGGTATAGAAAAACACGACCACGAGGGGCGTGTGATCACGCTGGATATGGGGAACTTTTACTATGTGACGGTCTACGTTCCGAACTCGCAGGACGGTTTAAAACGGCTGGATTACCGCATGACCTGGGAGGATGATTTCAGGGCTTATCTGAATGCATTGGCCGCGAAAAAAACCGTGATCGTCTGCGGCGACATGAACGTGGCGCATAAGGAGATCGACCTGAAGAACCCTTCCTCCAATCACAAGAATGCGGGCTTTACGGATGAGGAGCGGGAGAAGATGACGAAGCTTCTCGAAAGCGGTTTTACCGACAGTTTCCGGTATAAATATCCGGATGCGCGCGATATCTATTCCTGGTGGTCCTATCGTTTCCACGCCAGGGAAAATAACGCAGGATGGCGCATCGACTATTATCTGGTTTCGGACGATGCGAAGGATAAGATCGTGGATGCGAAGATACGGACCGACATCTATGGTTCGGATCACTGTCCGGTGGAACTGGAGATCGAAATCTAGTTGACAGATTCCGCACGGCGGAGTATAATATAAACATCAAAAAACAGATACGTCTGTATGAAAAAGCGGCAGCTAATCGAGTTTACTTCTCTTTCCGGTTCAATTCGATGATATCGCCGCTTTTTCTGTTTATGGAGGTACGTATGAAACCGATATTCAATGAAGCTTTGTTCAGAAAGAATATATTGACCTATCCAGATGATTCGACGGGAGAGAACTGGTATGAAGTCCTTTATTCCCTGGGCGAACTGTTCAATATCCGCATCGTATCCGGCGATAAGACCAAACTGACGCAGGACGCCGTCAAGACCGCGCAGGAATATCTGCCTGATTTTGTTCCGCCTTCGTTTTATGTTTATTTTCCCGAGTCGGTTCGGAAACTGAATGAAAAGGAGCTTTTTTTCGATCAGTTGCTTCACTATGCGAAGACCTACGGAAGCGGCGATTTTTCCACGCCCGGCCACTCGATCTTCGAAGAAGAATACGAGCGTGCACCGTTTAATGAAAAGATTACGCCGAAGAAGTTTCGCCTGGTTCCGGAATCGGAAGGCGTGAAGATCATGCTGGCGGATGCGGAGGCGATGCTTAAGCAGACGCGCCCGCTTTCGGACAGAGATTTTGACATCCTGAAAGAGGCCATCAGCCAGTACGGATTGAACGCGGAAAAAGTTGCATCGAAGAACACGGCCATTCGTTTGATGCTTGCGTTTCGAATGACGCGGTATATAGGCATGCTGAACCTTTCGGATATCCTGAAGGTGGTGGAGGAACTGCAGTATGTCTGGTATCCCGGTCCGTATGTTCAGGCCAAAAATAAGAAAAAGAATCCGCTTACGAATCTGCATCTGCGTAACCAGGACCGCAAATGGATCATCGCTATGCTCGATCGCAAATTCGAGCAGGGCGGACCTACGCTGAATGTCACCGAATGCTTTGAGAAAAAGGCACTTTGGGCAGGCCTGCTGCATCATCTGCACTATAAGCCGAAAAACTCTTCGGCGCGTGCGTTCGTGAACGCCATGCGCGGAAATAAGAACTATTCGACATACTCCGCCATGGAGGAGGCGCTGAAGAAAAACGGCGCGATCACCGCGCTTGAGGTGCTGCGCCACGGAAAGGGTTCCGGAAGTGTGCTTCGCAGCATGAATTATCTGCTCAGCCGTTGCAAGAACGGGGCGGAGATCGACCGTATCCTTTCGGAGATCGACACCGCGACGAACCAGGTCATTTTGCTCCAGCTTTTATACGCTTATGATCTGATGCTGCGCAACGGCGCGATCAAGCCCAGGGTGTTCCGTTTTACCGATCATAACCTGATCCGTACGCATACCGAAACAAAAGACGAATGGATGGCTCGAAAGAGCTACCTGTCACGCAGCCTGGCCGAATGCGCGCTCGATAAGGTGACCGCGCGGCTTAAGCAGCTCTGGAAGGGGCGCTTCGGAAAGGTGTACATTGACCCGAAGATGAAGCAGGTGGCATGGCCGCTTTCGGAAAATGCGACCAATGTCGGCATCGGCGTGCTTCCGAAGGGCTCGAAGTTCCCGGTAGACATGAATAAGACGCTGCGTGCGTTCACCTATTGGGAGAAGGTCGATGACATCGACCTGTCCTGTGTGGGCATGACCGAGGACGGCCGGAGTGTGGAGTTTTCCTGGCGGACCATGGCCTCGGAGCAGTCGGAAGCGATCACTTTTTCCGGAGACGAGACCTCGGGTTACACCGGAGGCTCGGAGTATTTCGATATCGATATTCCGAAGTTCAGACAGCAGTGGCCGGATGTCCGCTACGTGGTCTTTTCGGCCAATGTATACTCTGCAGTGCCTTTCAGCGGCGTTTTCTGCCGCGCGGGTTACATGCTCCGCAGCGAGCCGAACTCCGGCGAGGTCTTTGAGCCAAAGACCGTGGAATCTTCATTTACGATCAACAGCGCGACGACGTTCGTACATATGTTCGGTCTGGACATGAAGGAGGGGACTTTCGTATGGCTGAATGTCGCTTCCGGTATTCAGGCCATGGTCGCCGGTGAGCAGAATCACTGGTTCCTGACGGATTATTTCACCCGGACGGAGGCATTTTCCGTATACGATTACTTCGCGTGGTCCGCGACCGAGATCGTGGATGACCCTGCACAGGCGGATGTGGTCGTTTCCGACGACCCCACGCTCTGTGAAGGTAAAGAATGCTATCACAGCTATGATTTCTCGAAGCTCGCTGCGCTTCTCGGATAAAGCGGGCTGCGTGATCTAGATATAAAATGGATTTGGAGGTGGTTTTATGATGCTTTATGATTATTCGGTGAAGAATGCAAAGGGAGAGGATGTTTCCCTGAATGCCTATGCAGGCAAGGTCGTTGTGATCGTAAATACGGCGACCGGTTGTGGCTTTACGCCGCACTACGAGCCGTTGCAGGCCATGTATGAGAAATACCACGATCAGGGTCTGGAGATCCTGGACATCCCCTGCAACCAGTTCGGCAACCAGGCGCCCGGTACCGATGAGGAGATCCATCAGTTCTGCTCGTTAAAGTACCACACGTCGTTCCCGCAGATGAAGAAGAGCGAGGTCAATGGAGATAACCAGTTGCCTCTGTATCGTTTCCTGAAGGAGGAGCAGCCGTTTAAGGGCTTCCCTACGGGCTGTCCGGGCTCGGATTTCATGGACGACATGCTGCGTAAGGCGGATCCCGAATACGACAAGAAGCCGAATATCATGTGGAATTTCACAAAATTCATTGCGGACCGCAAGGGCAATATCGTGGCTCGTTTCGAACCGACGGCTCCGATGGAGCAGGTCGAGGCTGTAGTGGTTTCCCTTTTGAATGGGGCGGATCTGGCGAAGCGGGATGCCCTCGAAGTTATGGAGACACGCAGAAGCAGCCGTAAGTATACGGATCAGAGAGTGCCGAAGGATGTGATCGAGAAGATCGTACGTGCGGGAACCTATGCGGCGACCGGCATGGGACGTCAGGCGCCCATCATGATCGTCGTGGAAAATGAAGCTCTCAGAGATCGTCTGTCGGCGATGAACGCGGCAGTCATGGGCGGGTCCATGGATCCGTTCTACGGAG
>ONPC01000017.1 GCA_900319565.1 uncultured Eubacteriales bacterium
AAATACTGTCAGTTTAAGCTTCGGGACTCGACGTGAAAACCGATCCGACCGTGATCAGGCGGTTGCCGTTCAGGAAATCCCGGACAGGCATGGCTTTCTTTCCCTGAAGTTTGAGTTCGGTGACTGTTAAGATACCGTCACCGGTCTGAATATTTATACCGGAATTGGTGATCGATGTCACGGTTCCGGGGGTTTTCACGGTGTTTCCGGGAAGAACTTTCGCGCGAAGGATGCTCAGTTGCAGGCCGTTGATGTAGGTATATGTTCCCGGCCAGGGATCGTACGCGCGAACCGCGCGCTCCAACGCCGCGGCAGACTGCGAGAAATCCAGCAGACCGTCTTCTTTACGGATCATGCCTGCATAACAGCTCTCCGCATCGTTTTGCGGCTCCGGGCGAACCTCCCCTGCTTCGATCGCATCGAGGGTCCGGATTAACAGCGGACCGGAAAGCTCCGCTAAGCGATCGTGGAGACTCTCACCGGTATCGGTCGGCAGGATCTTCGTTTTTACACGCGCAAGCATGTCGCCGGTATCCAGCCCCTGCGCCATCTGCATAATGGTAACTCCGGTCTCCGGTTCACCGTCCAGGATCACCCTCTGGATTGGGGAAGCCCCACGGTATTTCGGAAGCAGGGAAGCATGGACATTTACGCATCCGTACTTTGGAAGTTCTAAGATCTCCTTCGGAAGGATCTGGCCGAACGCCGCGACCACGATGATATCCGGCGCGATCTCACGCAGTTGTTCGATATTCTCGGGTTCACGGATCTTCACCGGCGTGTAGACCGGAATATTGAATTCCATGGCCTTGACTTTAACCGGCGAATAGGTCAGCTGCGCCTTCCTGCCACGATATTTATCCGGCTGCGTATAGACCGCAACCACATTCAAAAACGGATTTTTGATCAGTGCATCCAGTGATGCAACCGCAAAATCCGGAGTTCCCATAAAAACGATTCGCATCCTTATCTCTCCCTTTTTTACGATTTGTTCTTTTATTCCTCGTCATCGCTTTCCGGCGTAAAGTTGCTGTCCATAAGATCGCCTTCCATACGGTCAATGTACAAAACACCGTCCAGATGATCCAGTTCATGACAGATCGCACGCGCCAGAAGTTCCTCGCCTTCGATCTCATAATAATTCATGTCGAGATCATAGGCGCAAGCCTTTACATGGTTCGGGCGGCGCACATAGCCCATCTTTCCGGCTAAGCTTAAGCAACCTTCCGTGCCGTACTGCTCTCCATCAGCTTCCAGGATCTTCGGATTGATCATGATGATGGGCCCGTCGCCGACATCGATCACAACGATACGTTTGATCACGCCGACTTGCGGTGCGGCCAAACCGACTCCGTTCGCCTCATACATGGTGTCGATCATATCCTCGACCAGCGTGCGGATACGCCCTGTCACCTCTTTCACCTCTTTGCATTCCTTCCGGAGAACACTGTCCCCGAACTCTCTGATCTTACGAATAGCCATGATTACCTCCGATTTCTATCCCGATGTCAGGTTCCCGTGACATCGAATTCCAACAAAACATTTTGTGAATGGTTTTTAAAACAGTTCCGTTCCTCCTGTGCTTCGACGATCACGTCCAGATCCTTTGCTTCATTCAGAACGGGATAATTATATTTTCTTTGGATTGCATCGCGAATCCGTGACAACTCCGAGGTCGTTGACGCTTTCACCAGAACACGTTTACGATAAACATAATTTACCTTCGGTATGCCGTCGAGCGTAGGCCCGTAAACGGCAGGCCCGCTGCCGGTATCCCGGGTCGGTTTTACAAAGGTCTCCGTAATAAACCGGGCGATCTCGGAACCCACACGCATGGCGACGGTCTCCGACGGACTGTGAATACGCACCGACAGCAGACAGAGCGAAGGCGGGTACCCGGAATTCCGGCGATACTGGATCTCCCTGGCAAAAAACGCTTCAAAATTCTGTTCGGCGGCAGCCTGAATGGAAAAATGATCCGGCCGATAAGTCTGGATCACGACATCCCCGGCCAGTTTTCCGCGTCCCGAGCGCCCCGCCGCCTGCGTCAGCAACTGGAACGTTTTCTCTGCGGCACGGTAGATCGGCATGTTTAAGGAGCGGTCCGCCAGCAGAATGCCGACCAGGGTCACGTTCGGAAAATCATGCCCCTTTACAATCATCTGCGTGCCGATCAGAATGTCTGCCTCGTGATTTGCAAATGCAGACAGTATCTGTTTGTGTGCATCTTTTTTCGCAGTGGTATCCTGGTCCATGCGCAGGATCGTCGCATCGGGAAATGCATTCTGGACCAGAAGCATGGCCTTTTGCGTTCCGATTCCCATCGGCGTCATGCGTCCGGCCTTACAGGACGGGCAGGTCCGCGTTGCGGGGCGCATATAACCGCAGTAGTGACATCGCAGCATATTATCCTGATGATACGTCAGCGCAATATCGCACTTCGGGCATTTCTCTACGTATCCGCAGGAATAACAGGACAGCGAATTCGAAAAACCGCGGCGGTTCAAAAACAGCATGACCTGCTCGTTTTTCGACAGCCGGTCGGCGATCATCTCGTGCAGCGTACGGCTTAAAATGGAGGAATTGCCCGCCTTCATCTCCAAGCGCATATCGATCACGTGCGTTTTCGCCAGATGACTGTCCGCAAGTCCCCGATGGGACAGCGTGACCATTTTATAGATCCCCTGTTTCGCATGATAATAGCTTTCCACGCTGGGAGTCGCGGATCCGAAGATGGTCAGGGCTCCCGAGACCTGCGCCCGGTATGCGACCAGGTCGCGTGTGTCATATTTAGGGTTGTTTTCGTTTTTATAACTGTCTTCGTGTTCCTCATCGACTATAAGGATGCCGATATCGGGAAGCGGCGAAAACAAGGCTGACCGCGGGCCGATGCAGACATCGACCTGACCTTCTTTGCATCGCAGGTACTGCTCATAGCGTTCGCCCTGCGACATCCGAGAATTCATAATGGCAACGCGGTCGTGAAAGCGGTCGTAAAACCGTTTTACCATCTGATACGTCAGTGCGATCTCCGGAACCAGCAAAATCGCCTGTTTCCCGTTTTGGATAATGCGTTCGATCAACTCCATATATATGAGCGTCTTCCCGCTTCCGGTGATCCCGTAGAGCAGGCACGTGCGGTTCGCACCGCGCATGTGTTCCTCCCAGATCTCCTCGATCGCACGCCTCTGCTCATCATTCGGCGTAATATCCTCCTGACTTTTGCCGGTACTCATGTCACCGAAATCGCCAAAAGAAAAGCCTTCCTCTACCTTTCGGATCACACCGGATTCCAACAGAGGTTTCGTCGTGGACGCGGAAATATTCAGTTCCTTTGAGACGCGCTCCGAACTGAGCCTTCCTTCCTGGATCAAAGCTTCCAGGAAACGTACGCGTGCCTGCATGTTTTTTTTCGGGCGAATAGGATCCAGAATCGCCTCAAGTTCCTTTTTGTCGACCGCGGCCTCGTAGTGGAAACTCTTTCGCGTCAGGACCGCTGCCTTCACCGGCATGACCGTCTGCAGCGCCTTACTCAAAGTGACTCCGTAACGGTTTCGCATCCAGTGTGCCATGACCAGCATTTCATCGTCCACCTGCAGACGCTGCGGCAGAACTTCCGAGATCGATTTCGTTTTCTCGACAGCAAACTCCGGCGTATCCGTGATCTCGCATACATAAGCGCGCACATCGGCCTTGCCGTTGCCGAAAGGAACCGCCACCACGCTGCCGACGTGAACTTCAGGCCGCAGAGTATCCGGGATCACGTATTGAAAATACCGATCCAGTTCTTTCACCTTTCGGTCAATGAGCACGTTCGCAAACAGCATCCGCAGATCCTTTCTCCCGAAGCCGATATCGCTGTCAGCAAGGCTTCGCAGTATTTAACGGAATCGAGTAGGTGGGAATAATCACGCCTACTCGATCGTAATGGTATTCATGGAACGCGATGAAACGCGTCATTTAGAACAATCCTGTGATACGGCCTTCCTCGTTCACGTCGATGGAAAAAGCCGCCGGCGTCTTCGGAAGTCCGGGCATGGTCATGATCGTACCGGTCAGCGCAACGATGAAGCCGGCGCCGGCATTGACATAGACCTCACGGATATTGATGGTGAAATCCTTCGGGCGGCCCAAAAGTGTGGGGTCATCCGACAGAGAATACTGGTTCTTCGCGATGCAGATCGGCAGATCTTTGAAGCCCATCTTCTCGAATTTATCGATCATCTTGGAAGCAGCGGCCGCATAGGTGACCTCTTTGGCTCCGTAGATCTCTTTGCAGATCGTCTCGATCTTCTCGCGGATCGGACGGTCCAGTTCATAGAGCGGCTTATACTCGCTCTTCTTTTCTTTTATGGTCTGCAGCACCGTCTTCGCGAGATCCACGCCGCCTTCGCCGCCTTTTTCCCAGACTCTGGCCAGAGAGAACGCGCATCCGCGCTCACGGCAGTACTCTTCGATCACTTTATATTCCGCCTCGGTATCAGAAACGAAAGCATTCAGTGCAACCACGATCGGAACACCGTATTTCTGAATGTTCTCGATATGCTTACCGAGGTTCTCGATACCGGCCTTCAGTGCCGGGATGTTCTCCTGATTTAACTGATCCTTCGGAGCTCCGCCGTTGTACTTAAGTGCACGCGCCGTAGCCACCAGAACGACGGCATCCGGCTTAAGTCCTGCTACGCGGCACTTGATGTCCAGGAACTTCTCAGCACCCAGATCCGCGCCGAAACCTGCTTCGGTAACAACATAATCCGCCAGTTTCAGTCCCAGCTTCGTCGCACGCACGGAGTTGCATCCGTGGGCAATGTTAGCAAACGGACCGCCATGAACGATGGCCGGTGTGTGTTCCAGTGTCTGGATCAGGTTCGGCTTGATCGCATCCTTAAGAAGGGCTGCCATGGCTCCGACTGCCTGCAGGTCTGCCGCTGTGACCGGAGTCTGATCGTAACGATAGCCGACGATGATACGAGCCAGTCGTTTCTTCAAGTCCTCCATATCGGAAGCCAGACAGAGTACGGCCATGATCTCGGTCGCTACAGTAATAACAAAATGGTCTTCGCGCGGGACGCCGTCCGTGCGGGAACCGAGACCGATCACGATGTTGCGAAGTGCACGATCATTCATGTCCTCGCAGCGCTTCCAGGTGATCTGTCTGGGGTCGATTCCGAGAGCATTGCCCTGCTGAATGTGATTATCCAGCAAAGCAGCCAATAAATTGTTGGCAGATGTGATCGCGTGAAAATCACCGGTAAAATGCAGGTTCAGGTCCTCCATGGGAACGACCTGCGAGTATCCGCCGCCGGCTGCGCCGCCCTTGATGCCGAAGCACGGCCCCAAAGAGGGTTCGCGAAGGCAGATCAGGGATTTTTTCTTAAGGCGCCCCAGAGCCTGACCCAGTCCGACGGTGATGGTCGTCTTTCCTTCGCCGGCCGGCGTAGGATTGATCGCGGTCACCAGGATCAGCTTACCGTTTTTCTTCTTTTGAATGCGTTTTTCCAACGAATCCGAAAGCTTTGCTTTATACTTTCCGTAAAGTTCCAGGTCATCTCCGTCGATCCCGAGGGTCTTTTTTGCCACCTCGGTGATCGGCTCCATAACGACTTCCTGTGCGATCTCGATATCGGTCTTCATGCTAAGGTCTCCATTCCGGGCTTATCTAG
>ONPC01000086.1 GCA_900319565.1 uncultured Eubacteriales bacterium
AAGCCGTTCTTCTAACCAACTTCTAACGGCTTCCACTCTCGTGAACTGTTCCGACCGGGAATCGAACCCGGAGCCAGAGCTTAGGAGGCCCTTATTTTATCCATTAAACTACCGGAACAAAAATGTGTGATTATCGGCTTATTTACTGGGTTTTACGCACTTCCGAAAGCCAACGGAAAGGCTTTTGTTTCATCAAATATTTCTTCTAACTCCGGCGGCATGCTCAAAAATGTTACAATACCTTACCGCCTCGAGAAAAAAAAGATATGTAACATAGGCAGTTCGAACTCCGACTCGTTTTCGGAAGGGTTCATGTCCACATGGGGCTTAGGAGGCGGTCGCTCTATCCAACTGAGCTACGCAGACCTGTGATGGGTCCGTTTCGACAGACCCTTTATTTCTTTCCGACTTCGATCACGCCCTGCAGCCAGATGTTGCCGCGGAAGCGGCGGTCGATCGCAGGTTCGCCCCGAAGGTCGGTGGCATTGACCGCTACAGTGATGATGGTTCCGCAGACGGAGATGTCCAGGATCCAGACCCGTTCCTGTGTCAGATCGTTGATGACCTGACGGGCGGCGGTGATGTCGCCGAGGATCTGGTAGGTGTCGCTTTCAAATCCTTCCGGGAGGAAGAAAGTGTCGATCATGGTGTAGATGTCGTCGATGCCCCACATGCGCATCGCGGCGCGGCCGGACAGGTCGTTCTGGCGCATGACGCGGCGCGAAGCGGCGCCGTCGTTGCCGTTCATCCAGGCCTCCTCGTCATGATGGAGCGTTTCGAGATATTTCTTTTGAAACTTTCGTTCGTCTTCGGTCTTATCCATGGGGATCAGGACCATGCCGCCGGCGCAGAGTCCGGACAGGCGAATGCCGACCGTCTTCAGTTCAACGCCGGAAAGCGGAACATGCTGCATGCAGTCCCAGGCATTGACCATGTGGAAGATCGTGGTGCAGCCGAATGCAGCGTAATCCCAGACACCCAGGACAGAGATACCGTCATGGCGCGGGTAAATCTCGCATTTTTCGGCCTTTGTGAGCGTCGAGCCGCTGACGAAAGGGTAGTAACACATGCGACGGAAACGATCGCCGCTGACGTAGCCGCCCTGCGCAAGTCCCATACCGCCGTCGAAGTCACGGCAGGCGATCCGGCGGATGCCTCCGGTGTCGGACAGTGTGACGCTGCGCTCACGGCTCGGCTCTTTCGACGTAGCGGAAAGAATGCTCCAGAGTTTCTTCTCAGGAGCGGACTGAACGCCTTTAAAACCGATGGCACAAAGATAGTTCCACATATGCCGTCCCTCCTGCTTCCGAATGCATTCCCGTGTCCGATACGACGCGCGCCGTACTCACAGCGTTTTTATTTTAATCGGTTTAGGCCGGAATGTCAAGAACCACACGCGAGCAAAGCGGTCGAAACAGCAAAAAAGTGATCCGGGTTCTCCTTGCATTTTCCCATGAATCATGCTATACTGTTTCTAATATAGATAACTGTACCCTGATCGTTATAAGGATGTGCAAATGCGGCGCCGCAGCAGGCGTCCTGCGACATCCACGTCAGTTCGAAATGTCTCATACCGGCCGAGGGGACTTGCGGCCGACATGGGTTAAAAAGGAGGGATCCTTTTGAATAAAGAACGCCCCCTGGTGGGTATTATCGTAAATGAAGCGGACCAGGAGTATCTCTGCGGCGCGCTCTATTATATGCAACAAGAATTTTTTAATGCGAACATCGATGTGGCGATCTTTTCCAGCCTGATGACGATCGACGACCGTAAATTCACGGAGGCGGAAAACGAAATCTTTCACCTGATCAACTTCGATCTGCTCGATGGTATCGTTTTATTTCCTGCGTCTTTCTATGATCTGAAAGTGAAACAGGAGATCATAACCCAAATTCGATTAAACTTCCAGAAACCCGTGATCTGCATCGACGAGGAGATCTCCGGGTTCGATTCGGATGCGATCGAGGATTCATCCGGCGCCGAGCTTCTGCTCGAGCATCTGGTCATTCGGCATAACGTAAGTGACGCAGTCTTCGTGACCTTGGAGAACGTACGCCCGGTCGCACAGAAGCTTCAGGAGTACATTCTGTCGCTCTCCGAGGAGATCGGCTGTCCCATCGACAACGAGAAGGTCTTTAAGATCTCCGGCAGCGAAGCTTCCTACGACGAACTGATCCGGAAACTGACTGAAAAACAGTTGCCGCAGGCCATCATCTGCTGCAACGATCTGGTCGCAGTCCATGTGATCCGGAAACTCGCAGACCGTGGCATTGCCGTTCCAAACGACGTGATCGTGACCGGCTACTGTAAGAACGAACCCCGGATCGCGGATTATTTCAACCTGACGACAGTGCAGCGCAACTCAAAGCCCATGGCGGTCTATGTTGCGCGTAAACTCGTGGCGCAGATCCTGCGCGGCGACATGGTCACGATCGATTTTGATGACACGTACTCGCTGATCCCCGGCTTCTCCTGCGGCTGCCGTCCGTTGGACCTGAAGGGTGTCGCGACGGGCGCCGTGGACTTCCGCCCCGGCAGCGGCATTAACCGTGATCACTTTGATTCCTACTACAACTTCATGTCCGAGATGCTGATGGAGGCGGATACGTTCGACAACTTCCTGCAGACCCTGCAGACGCACGCGAACTATCTGGACGACGTTTCGGGCTTCTGGCTTTGCTTAAACGACGGCGTCATGCGCGACCCGCACCCGGCGAAAGAATACACGGATCAGATCTACATTCCATATGAGTACATCAACGGCATCGGCGACATCAACCATTTCCGCTGCTTCCCGAAGGAGCAGATGCTGGCGCCGATCTTCGAAGAGCGCGAGAAGCCGCAGGCGTATATCTTCACGTCCCTGCATTTTCTCGGACTGAATTACGGCTATACCGTCCTGTCCTACGGCGACTCGGGACGCGTCTATAATGAACACTATGTCAAATGGCTGCGGAAGATGACCTGCGCGCTGGAGAACCAGCGAAAGCACCTGATCTACTCCGACACGATCATGGATACACAGGTCCGTGACTCTCTGACCGGTCTTCTGAACGTGCGTGGTTACACACGTATCATGACAGAGCGTGCCGGAAAGTTCGACGATCCAAATAAAGTGCTCCGCGTCATTTCCATCGACGTTGAGAACCTCAAGGGGGTCAATGAGACCTACGGGCACGAAGAGGGTGACCGGATGCTGGAGAAACTGGCGTCGATCCTGACCGTGAGCGCCGGCGACGGCGACCTCTGTGTGCGTGTTACGGGCGATGAATTCTTTATCGCCGGTATCATGAATTCAGCGGACGATTTCGACGACGTTCCGAAAAACCTGGAATACCAGCTGCAGGCTTACAATTCCTCCACGGACCGCGACTACAGCATCAATCTGCATATGGCACGTGTGACGGCGCCCCTGACCGGAGCCGAGGTGATCGCGAACCTGCCGTACGAGGCCGAATACCAGCGCTCCATGCAGAAGCGCAACGACCTGAAGATGCAGAAGTCCCAGAAGGGGGACGGCAACATCTCCGAGGAAGATCAGGAAGAACGCAACAACGTCATCCGTATCATCAACGAGAACCTGTTTACCTATGTTTTCCAGCCCATCATCGATGCACGTACCGGAGATATCTTCGCCTACGAAGCACTGATGCGTTCGGGCAGCAAATACAAACTCTCTCCGCTCACGATCCTGAACCACGCGGAGGACATTGGCCGACTCGGCGACATCGAGCGTCTGACGCTGTTCAACACGTTGGATCTGCTTAAGAAACATCGCGACCTGTTCGGCAAAAAGAAGCTGTTCATCAACTGCATCCCGGCCTTCATCCTGTCGGACGCGGATTTCGAGCAGCTCTACTCGCTGTACGGCGATCTCATGGATCAGGTCGTGCTCGAATTTACCGAGCAGACCGAAATGAGCCCGTCGCAGCTAGCGGTTCTGTTAAAGCGCGGAAAGCGCACGAACTATCAGATCGCGATCGACGACTACGGCACCGGCTACTCCAACATCAGTTCGCTCTTAAACTTCATGCCGAACTATGTGAAGGTGGACCGCAGCCTGATCTCGAACATCCATACCGACCGCCGCAAGCGGCATTTTACAAAGAATATCATCGATTATGCGCACGACAACAACTTCCTCGTGCTGGCCGAAGGCGTGGAGAAACCGGAGGAAATGTCGACAGTCATTGCCATGGATTTTGACCTGATTCAAGGCTACTACACGGCCTGTCCGGCGAAAGAGGTCGTTCCTGAGATCCCGTTCTCGATCCGCGCGGAGATCAACGAAGCAAACCGTGCGCGTGGTTCCCAGCGTGTCCAGAAGACCTTCTTTACGCGTGAGGACATGGAGATGTCCATCGCGGCGCTTGAGTTCGAAAACTACACCGACATCATGGTGACGAAGAAGAACTTCACACTGATCGGAAACCGTGAGATCGAATCTTCGATCGCCATCCACATCATGGACAACACGGAGTGTACCGTCCATCTGAAGGATATCATGCTCAGGGAGGAAGGCCCCGTCAACAGTATTTCCCTCGGAATGAACAGCAAGCTCAGGCTGGACATTCAGGGCGAGGTCAGCATTCAGGGCAGCATCAAGGTTCCGGAGCATTCGGAGCTGACCATCGTCGGCGACGGATTGCTCAACATGATCTCTGCTTCGGAACGCCAGTACATGATCGGCCAGGATCTGTCACATTCCCACGGCAAGATCACGCTGCAGCTGAATAATACCATGCGTCTGCATATGGACAGCGCCCACAGCATCGTGATCGGCGCCGGCTCCAACGAAAGCAGCAACCCGATCTCGATCAAAACGAAGGAACTGATCGTGGAGCAGACCGGACGCGAGGCACTGGGTATCGGAAGCCGCGACGGCAAGGCGATCGTTCACATTGAAAACACTGCACTCTCCTACGACTCGCGTTGTTCGACCGGCGCTCTCATCGGCGGTCGCGGCCTCGAGGCGCACCTCATGAACAGTGAGGTCGATATCGTTTCGTTCGGTGACCGTGTCAGCGGAATCACGACATATTCCACATCCGGAAGCAGCGTAGCCATCTTCTCTTCGAAGATCAAATCGATCTTCCGCGGTAAGGAGGTCTTCGTCATCGGCGGTCCGGATTCGATCATGGACACCGCCATGATCGACAGTTCGCTGGATATCGCGGCGGAAGGTTCCTGCGTCATCGGTTTCGGTAGCAGTCACAAAAAGGGATCCCTCTCTTTCTACCGCTGCACCGGCCATGTCGATATCCGTTCCGGAAACGGCGCTCTCTTCGGTCTCCCCGAAGACAAGATCGAAAAAGACCAATGCGACATTACATTTGAAACCACTGTATAGTAAGAAAAGGAACCGTTAAGGCGATCCACAGGCATACGAGAACAGCATGGGCCAAAGGTATGCATATACTAAGGTATATGGAATCAATATGGAACTCGCCGATCCCTAAGGTGGTTCCAATATAATGATAATAAGGGGCTGTGAAAAAACGAGTAATCGTTTTGCACAGCCCCTTATTCGTTTAACTTAAATCAGTTCTTTTTGACAAATTTACAGCAATTCATAAAGGAGAAACAACAGCAGCAAGTGGGCCGGGTAGAAAACATAGAAGAACCACTTCCAGTTGCGTCCGCGCTGTCCGCTGTAGAATTCGGTAAGCGGATAGCCGAGCGGAACTACAAGCTCGGTATAGGCGCTGCCGGTGATGGCCAGGATCAGGCCGCTCCGGATCATGTTCATACCGGGGTGACGCTCGCCGCGGGCGAAATAAATAAATACGATGGCCACAACACCGCCGAGCGAATAGTCGCACTTGATGGCAAATGCGACCAGGGCTCCCACCAAAATGAAACCCAGGATGGGCAGGAAGAATTTACTGATCTCGGAAAATGTCTTCGGGGCCTTCTTCTGCTTCAGCCAGGGCTGCATCCACCATTCGATGGCCCAGATCACGAGGAAGCCGACTAGCAGGGTAAAGAAGACATTTTGTGACTTAAAGTTCAGCAGGCGGTCGCTGACCGACATGTTGTGTTCGGACAGTGCCAGATCGAACGGTATTTCCGACAAAACGGCGAAAGCCCCGAGCCGGATCGCGAATTTCGCGCGTGACCGCGTGTGGAAGAAACCTTCCACCAGCAGGAAACAAAAGATCGGGAACGCAAAACGGCCGATCAGGCGCAGCACAAAATAGAAAAAATAGTTCGTGTCGCTGAACGCTTTTTCGGTCCACGTGCCGGAAAGTAACGCGACCGCTGTGTGGTCGATCAGCATCGTTATCACCGCGATCATCTTCAGCGTGAACCCATTGAAGATCTCCGGACGGGACGGCGCCGCTGTCGAAGCAGATGTGGATTTCTTAGGCGAAGTCTTTGAAACTGCCGAAGTATCCGGCTCACCGGCTTCACCTTGCGCTTCGGATGCCTCTTTAACTTCCTCCGTGATCCCGGACGTTCCTTCCGGTTCAGGCTCCGCGTCCCCGGTCACATCTCGCTCTGTATTTTTGCGTTCATAACTCCGCTCCGGGACTGTCTTCCCGGCGTTTTTCTTTTTATCGGAAAACAGCTTCACGGTCGCAAAGGTGGCAGGCACCGCGTCATCGTCGTCCTCCGTGTCTGTTTCAGTCGTCGTCTCGGTCAAATCCGTCAGGTTCGTCTCCGTCCCCTCCGTTTGTCTGTTCTCTTTCTCGTTCACTCTTATTAACTCCTTTTAGGAAAGCCGCATATTTTTTGCGGATCTTTTCCGCGCGATCCCTGCCTGCCGCCTTTACGGTCTTTACCGCAAACACGCCGTCCGGCAGCGACTTCCAACGCAGTTTTGCCTGCATTTTCCCGTGGGTCAGACAGTTCGCCAGTGTCAGGTAGTACCGCGAGCTCACTGCGAACCACGGCACCAGCATGTCGCAATAGTCGCCGCAATGGCTGCAGCGCACCCGACAGACCTCATCATCCGACATGGCTGCCGCCTTTGATTCATAAACTCCGGTGACCATCTTCGTGTAGGTCGAAAAATCGAAGTTCCAGTACTCTCCCTCGGCGGGCAATGCATAATAGTCGACCGACAGATACGCGCCGAAGCGGTTCAGGTCGAGATGCTGCCATACACAGGCCGTATAATACGCATCCTGCAGCGCCCGGTGAAAGTCGTCCGCATGCGGAAGGACGAGCTGCACGATGGCTGTCTCCAGAGCCAGCCGCTCCTTTCCGTCGCCGAACTGCAGACTGTAGAGCTTCTGCACGTCATAATACGTCAGCGGAGAGTGAAATTCGTACTCCAGTCCATAGTAATCCATGTTCGAGCGCAGGACAGTCAGGTCCCCGCTGCCCCACGTACAAAAAACCGGATCGTCCCCGCACCACTCCAGAAAATCCGCGCAGACCGACGGAAACTCCGGAGCGCATTGCAACTGTGCGCTGTCCAGTTTGGTCACTTTTTTAATAATCGGGTTTACGGAAGGATAAGCAGACGGCCGTACCAGTTCCGAGAAACGCGAAACGATACGGCCGTTTTTGTCTAATTTGACCGCACCGATCTCGATGATCTCAAACGGAAGTTCAGGCAGGCTTAACGCAGGCGTCTGGCTTTGGTTCCATTCCAAGTCAAAAACGATGTAATGCATTGAACGCCTCCATGCGACAAGGCGGTTATACGCACCCCGCGCACCTTCGTATCATTCAGAATTTCGGGCGGATCTATCTGGATCCTCTCTTAGAAAATACTACGAGAATGGTCTTCAATATAATCTTGATGTCCAGCGCCAGCGACCAGTTGTCGATGTACTGGAGGTCGAGTTTTACGACTTCTTCAAAATCCGAAATATCGCTGCGGCCGCTGACCTGCCAGAGGCCGGACAGTCCCGGCTTCAGCGCCAGACGACGCTTATGATACGGCGAATACTCTTTGAATTCTTCGATCGTCGGCGGGCGAGTCCCGACCAGGCTCATGTCGCCCTTTAATACATTCCAGAACTGCGGCAGCTCGTCGATGCTTGTCGCACGGATGAAACGTCCGACCTTTGTGATACGAGGGTCGTTCTTCATCTTAAACATAGCGCCCTTCATCTCGTTCTGCGCCATCAGTTCTTTCTTACGCTCCTCTGCATCGATGTACATGGAGCGGAATTTATAGATCGTGAAATAACGGCCGTTTTTGCCGACGCGCTTCTGCTTAAAGAACAGCGGTCCGCGCGACTCGATCTTCAACGGCAGGAACAGCAGGATGGTCGCTATGGTCAGGAAGACCATGCCGACTAAAGCGCCCAGAATATCCATGATGCGCTTCACCAGCAACTGCCCCCAACTGAAGAACTTCTCGGAAAATGTAACGACCGGATAGCCGGCGAAATACGTAACGCGGCTGCTGGTGTTTTCGTAGTTCTCCAGCATCTGGATATAGAGATGGACATTGACCCCCATCTCTTCGAATTTTTCTACATACTTACGCATCGAAGCGCCGGTGTCGTAGGCGACGAAGATGAACACTTCATCCACGATCTGACGGCTGGCCACTTCGAACATGTTGTCGAAATTACCGAGGACGGGGATCCCGTGGAAGTGCTTCCCCACCCCTTCGTTGTTTTCATCGACCACGATCAGTCCGGAAATGTGCTGGTTCCACGCACAGTATTTCTCCGTGTGGGCCACGACTTCCTCCACGCGGTCACGCGTCGTAACTAAGAGGATCTGGCTCACGGATTTGGAGCGATCCTTCCGGCGGGACAGGTGGAGCCGAAGTCCCCAGTGGACTAAGAACGACAGGATAACGCTGAGGGTCATGGTCACTGCCAATGTGCCTCGGCTGAAGTCCTTCGTATTTACGATGAAAATGATCAGCGTATCGATCAAAAGTGTAATGAAATTGTGTCGAACGATCGTGTAAAACTCGTCAAACAGGCCTTTTCGGGTATTGAACCCGTTATTTCCGGAGAACATCTTCGTGATCCAGAACGCCATAAACAGCAACATGAATTGCTGCCGGAACTGGTCGTCTGTGCTAAGAGGCTTATTCAGGAAAACGCTGTGCCAAAAAAGGGACGCACAGTAAAAGGCTATAAAAAGCAGGATCGAATCCAGCAGTGCCACCGCAAATTCATATCCCCTGTTTTGCTTTTGTATCATGGCAGATACTCCCCTAGAATACAGTTGCTTCATGATCTGATCTACAGATTTTTATCAGTATACCACATAATGTCTATTTTTTCAAGAGTGTTTAGTTTTTTTAAGGCCCAAAGCGGGGGCTCTCCGAAGGTTCCCGATGTCCTTCGAAACTTTTTTAAATTTCCTCTTGCTTTTTTTTGCTATCTTTGCTACAATTTATGTCAACAGTTATGAAAAGGACCAGTACGTACTGGGCATGTTTCAGAGAGCCGTCGGTTGGTGTGAGACGGTACCTGCGCTTTACGGAACTCCCCTTGGAGCTGCCATCTGAACTAACAGTAGGATCGGCCGGGTTTCTCCCGTTACAGAGGTGACGCGTCAGGCACACGCCTCGCGCGAATGAGAGCATGCGAACGATATCGCATGAATTAGAGTGGTACCGCGTAAGATTCGTCTTTCGTCTCTAAGTAACAATGGAGATGGATGGGCGTTTTTTTTATGATCCAAGGGACGAAAAGTCCGTAGGATTATGAAAGAAATCACCCTCCCACAGAGAGATTGGAGGTTTCCTATGAAGAATTGTGAAAAGTATGTACGTCAGTATTTCCTGCCGCCGGTGGAGTGCATGGACTGGGTCCATCAGGACTACATCAAAAAGCCGCCCATCTGGTGCAGCGTCGATCTGCGTGACGGTAATCAGGCATTGATCGAGCCCATGAGCCTGGAGGAGAAACTGGAGTTCTTCGAGCTTTTAGTGAAGATCGGCTTTAAGGAGATCGAGGTCGGCTTCCCTGCCGCTTCCGACACCGAGTACGCCTTCATGCGCGCCCTGATCGAGCGCAACATGATCCCGGACGACGTGACCGTACAGGTACTTACACAGGCACGTGAACACATTATCCGTAAGACTTTTGAGGCGGTAAAGGGCGCGCCCCACGCCGTCATCCATTTGTATAATTCGACTTCCGTGGCACAGCGTGAGCAGGTGTTCAAAAAGTCGAAGGAAGAGATCAAGCAGCTGGCCATCGACGGTGCCGAGCTTCTGAACAAGCTGGCCGCCGAGACCGAGGGCGATTTCTCCTTTGAGTACAGCCCCGAATCCTTCCCGGGCACCGAGGTGGACTACGCGCTCGAGGTCTGCAACGCCGTTTTGGACGTCTGGAAGCCGACTCCGGACCGCAAGGCCATCATCAACATCCCTACGACCGTCGAGATCGCGATGCCGCACATTTTTGCGAGTCAGGTGGAATATATCCATAAGAACCTGAAATACCGCGACAGCGTCGTTTTAAGCCTGCATCCGCACAACGACCGCGGCTCGGGTATCTCCGATGCAGAGCTCGGCATGCTGGCAGGCGCTGACCGCGTGGAAGGCACCCTCTTCGGCAACGGCGAGCGAACGGGCAATGTCGACATCGTCACCCTCGCTCTGAACATGTATTCCCACGGTGTAGACCCGGGTCTGGATTTCTCCGACATTCCGGCCATCCGCGCCGTATATGAGCGTCTGACACGCATGACCGTTCCGGACCGTGCGCCTTACGGCGGCAACCTGGTCTTCACCGCATTTTCCGGTTCCCACCAGGATGCGATCGCAAAGGGTATGAAGAACCGCGAGGACAATGCGTGCGAGCACTGGACGGTTCCGTACCTGCCCATCGATCCGGTGGACATTGGCCGTACATACGAAGCGGACGTTATCCGCATCAACAGCCAGTCCGGTAAGGGCGGTGTAAGCTACATTTTGAAGAATTCTCACGGTGTTGTGGTTCCGGACCCGATGCGTGAGGAAGTCGGCTACATGATGAAGGGTATCTCCGATCGTGCCCACGCCGAGCTCACACCCGACCAGATCTACGACGAGTTCTGCAAGGAATACGCGAATAAGTCCGATTGCTTCGCGATCAATGAGTGCGAGTTTAAGCGTGTTTCCGGCCAGGACGGCATCACCGCTGAGGTGAATTTGACCGTCACGAAGGACGGCACCACCTCCACGGTCACCGGCACCGGTAACGGCCGTCTGGACGCGGTTTCGAACGCGCTGAAGAAGTTCTTCAACATCACCTATCTGTTGGAGACCTACGAAGAACACGCGCTCTCGAAGGGTTCGTCTTCGCAGGCGATGGCGTATGTCGGCATCCGCACCGATAACGGCGTGGTATGGGGCGTAGGCATTGACCCGGATATCATCCGCGCGTCGATCAACGCACTCGGCTCCGCGATCAACCGTTCCATGGTGAAGAATTACGGAATCAGCCGCAAAAACGCTTGAAAATAAAGGATATACATTGCCCCCGGCACAAATCTGTGGTATACTTACAGAATGATGCCGGGGGCTTTTGTCTCCCGCTGCGGCCGGATCGTTACTCGTTTTGTCGCGAGAAGACCCGGTACGAATTATAAAAATGAGGTTCACGAAATGTCTGAGCAGAAAATCATGCTGGGAAATGAAGCCATTGCCCGCGGTGCGTACGAAGCCGGTGTGAAGGTTTCCGCTGCGTATCCCGGTACTCCGAGTACCGAAATCAGTGAAAACATCGTCAAATATCCCGAGATCTATTGCGAGTGGTCGCCGAATGAGAAGGTTGCGACCGAAGTAGCCATCGGCGCCGCGATCAGCGGTGTTCGTGCCATGGCTTCCATGAAGCACGTCGGGGTCAATGTTGCATCCGACCCGCTCTATACCATCTCCTACGGCGGCATCAACGGCGGTCTGGTTTTAGTCGCTGCCGACGATCCGGGGCTGTACAGCTCGCAGAACGAGCAGGACAGCCGTATGGTCGCGCGCGCTGCGATGGTTCCGGTTCTGGAGCCGTCCGACAGCCAGGAGGCGAAGGATTTCACGAAGCTTGCGTTCGAGCTTTCCGAGAAGTACGACACTCCGATGATGGTTCGTACCACGACCCGTATCGCGCATTCGCAGGGCATCGTTACCCTGGAGCCGCGTGTGGAGGTCGAGGATAAGCCCTACAGCCGCAATCCCGCAAAGTTCGTCATGATGCCCGGAAACGCGAAAGGCCGTCATGTATATGTTGAGCAACGTCTGAAGCAGATGGCGCAGGACGCCTGCACCATGCCCGTAAACCGCGTCGAGATGCGCGACACGAAGATCGGTGTGATCACGAGCGGTATCCCCTATCAGTATGTCCGCGAAGCATTGCCCGATGCCAGCGTTTTGAAGCTGGGTCTGGTACATCCGCTGCCGCGTAAGCTGATCGAGGAGTTTGCTTCGAAGGTAGATACACTTTATGTCGTTGAGGAACTGGAGCCCGTGATCGAAGAGCAGGTGAAGTCCTGGGGCATCAAGGCCATCGGTAAGGAGATCCTGACCGTGCAGGGCGAATACAGCGCGAACATGCTGCGTAAAGCCATCCTGCATCAGGAGCTCGATATCGAGGAGCCCGCTGCCGTTCCGGCGCGTCCGCCCATCCTGTGCCCGGGCTGCCCGCACCGCAGCGTATTCTCCGTTATGAATAAGCTCGGCATCCATGCGGCCGGCGATATCGGCTGCTACACCCTCGGCGCCGTAGCTCCGCTGAATGTTATCGATACCACCGTCTGCATGGGCGCTTCCATCAGCACTCTGCACGGCATGGAGAAGGCGAAGGGCCGCGACTACATCCGCAACTGGGTTGCGATGATCGGCGACTCGACCTTCATGCACACCGGTATCAACTCCCTGATGAACATGGTCTACAACCAGTCGAATGGTACCGTGATCATCATGGATAATTCCACGACCGGTATGACCGGCCACCAGGACCACGCCGCTACCGGTAAGACCCTGATGGGTCAGGAAGTTCCGGCCATCAGCATTTACCATATGTGTAAGGCGATGGGCATCGAGCATGTCGTTGAGGTCGATGCGTTCGATATCCAGACGCTCGAGAAGGTCGTTAAGGAAGAAGTAAACCGCGACGGCGTTTCGGTCATCATCACGAAGTCTCCTTGTGTTCTTTTGAAGACTACGAAGACCACTCATAAGCTGGTCGTTCACTCCGATAAATGTAAGAAGTGCGGCCTGTGCCTGAAGCCCGGCTGCCCTGCTCTCACAAAGGCAGAGGACGGCACTGTAAAAGTCGATGCGACCATGTGCAATGGCTGCGGACTGTGCGCGAAGCGTTGTCCGTTCGGAGCACTCGAGCAGGTCGCTCTGTAAGGAGGCAAACATGGCAGTACAAACAAAAGAAACGAAAAATATCATGATCGTCGGCGTCGGTGGTCAGGGAACCCTCCTCACCAGCCGTATCCTCGGCGGTATCACGCTCGACGCGGGCTATGACGTAAAACTCTCCGAAGTACACGGCATGGCACAGCGCGGCGGCAGTGTCGTAACCTACGTTCGCTATGGCAGCAACGTGGCGGAACCCATCGTAGAGGAAGGCCAGGCCGATGTTCTCATCGCTTTTGAGCGTCTGGAAGCCCTCCGCTACGCACACTTTTTGAAGAAGGGCGGCGTGCTGATCGTCAACGACCAGCGCATTGACCCGATCACCGTAGTGACCGGCGCCGCGCAGTACCCCGCCGACATTCTGGACACCCTCCGCGCGAAGTATAAGGTCATCTCGGCCGATGCCTCCGCAGAGGCCCTGAAGCTCGGCAACTCCCGTGTCTTCAACACCATCATTATCGGCATGGCCGCAGCTCACATGGACTTCGAAAAAGAAGCCTGGCTGAAAGTCATCGAAAAGACCGTGCCGCCGAAGACCGTGGCCATCAACCTGGCTGCATTCGAAGTCGGCTACAACTTGAAATAAACATTTTCAAGCATCTTCCCAAGATGCTCCATAACCTGGGAGGCAACACGCCTCCACACAACACCCCCGGCGGACCACCGCCGGGGGTGTTCTATTTTGAGAAAAGCCCTCACACCTAACCCTCAAACTTCCCTCTCCCGCCCTCTGTGTCAAATGGAACCGTCCCTGTTGCAGGTCCATGACCTGCAACGAAGACACAATCCAGGGGGGCGCCATGTGCGGATCCTCCGCCGTGGCAGGGGAACGAATAAAAAAATGCCAAAAGGGACGAGCCCTTTTGGCACATTTTTTATTCGTTGGTGTAGTTGTCGAAATAACCCTGGATCAGGATGATCGGCGTACCCTTATCGCCGGAGCCGGAGGTGAGGTCGCACAGCGAACCGATCAGGTCGGTCAGCTGACGAGGCGTGGTTCCCTGGGAGGCCATGTTGCCCTTCAGGTCGCCGTCCTTTGCCTTGATGCTCTTGGAGATCGCGTCGCGCAGGGCGTCGCCGGAAAGGTTCGCGAAATCATTGTCCGCGAGGTACTTGAGCTTCAACTCGTTCGGAGTACCGATGAGGCCGTCGGTAAATGCCGGGGAAACGACCGGATCGGCCAGTTCCCAAATCTTACCCTGCGGATCCTTAAATGCGCCGTCGCCGTAAACCATGACTTCGACATGCTTACCGGTCGCCTTCAGGATCTGCGCCTGAATGTCCAGAACCAGCTGCTTACACTCTCTCGGGAACAGCTTGATCTTCGTCTCGGTGGACTTGTTAGAGCCGAGCAGGCCGTAGCGCTCGTTGTAGCCGCTGCCGCCGATCGGTGCGGTGCAGATGTCGTCCAGACCGCAAACCACCTTCGCGCCCGCCTCCTTCAGGATGCGCTTGGTGCGCTTACGTGTATGAATATCACAGGTCAGAACACAGTCGGTATAATCGAGGATGGTCTTCGCGTGGTTCGCGAAGATGATCTCGA
>ONPC01000029.1 GCA_900319565.1 uncultured Eubacteriales bacterium
CTGCCGAACCGTTTCCACGATAAGGCCGTGATCGAGGGACAGCGTAAGTTCTTAAGCACCCTGTGGAACACCTACTCCTTCTTCGTATTGTATGCGAACATCGATGAATTCGATGCGACGAAATATACGCTGGATCATGACAAACTGGGCGTTATGGACCGCTATTTGCTGTCCCGTCTCCAGACGGTCGTAGATACCTGCGATAAGAACTTAGAGCAGTATAAGATCACTGAGACCACGAAGGTTCTGCAGGATTTCGTGGATGACATGAGTAACTGGTATGTGCGCCGCAGCCGTGAGCGTTTCTGGGCGAAGGGCATGGAGCAGGATAAGATCAATGCTTATATGACTCTGTACACCGCGCTTGTGACCATCTCGAAGGCAGCTGCACCGATGATCCCGTTCATGACGGAGTCCATCTACCGCAACCTCGTATGCAGTATAGACCCGAGTGCGCCGAAGAGCGTGCATCTGTGCGACTATCCGGAGGTTCATACCGATTGGATCGACAAAGAGCTCGAGGCCGATATGGATCTCGTGCTGAAGGTCGTAGTTTTGGGCCGCGCAGCGCGTAATGCGGCGAACCTGAAGAACCGTCAGCCGCTTTCGAAGATGTTCGTCAAGGCGCCGTTTAAGCTGGATCGGTATTTCGTAGATATCATCGAGGATGAACTGAACGTGAAGGCGGTGGAATTCACCGATGACGTGCGTTCGTATACCACCTATACATTTAAGCCGCAGCTGCGTACGGTCGGCCCGAAGTACGGTAAACTTCTGGGTCAGATCCGCGCGGCTTTAGACAGCCTAGACGGAAACGCTGCCATGGACGAACTGAAGTCGAAGGGTGTGCTCACCCTGACCTTCGGTGAGGAGAAGGCAGAGCTTTCGGAAGAGGATCTGCTCATCGACATGACGCAGACGCCCGGATACGCGACCGAGAGCAACGGCGACGTGACCGTCGTTCTGGACGGCAACCTGACGCCCGAGCTGATCGACGAGGGTTATGTGCGCGAGATCATCTCGAAGGTACAGACCATGCGTAAGGAAGCCGGCTTTGAGGTAATGGATCACATCACCCTTTATCACAAGGACAATGCGGAGATCTCCCGTATCATGGAGACCTACACGCAGGAAGTTGCCGGCGACGTGCTGGCGGACGAGGTGATCGCGGGAGAGCCCGAAGGCTACGTGAAAGAGTGGGATATCAACGGACAGAAGGTAACGCTGGGCGTTAAGAAGAAATAATTACGGAGGTGTGCTTATGGCTGCAACCATTGATAAAGAGAGTTTTAAAAAAGAGGTTCGGTCTGCCGTAAAGAGTTTATACCGGAGAAATCTGGAGGAAGCGACACCGCAGATGGTCTATCAGGCGGTGGCATACGCGATGAAGGAGGTCATCATTGACCGCTGGATCGCTACGCATAAGGAATACGAGAAGCGGGATGTAAAGACCGTATACTACCTGTCCATGGAGTTTTTGATGGGACGTGCCCTGGGTAACATCATCATCAATCTCTGTGCGCAGAAGGAAGTGAAGGAAGCCCTGGATGAACTGGGCTTCGACTTAAACGTGATCGAGGATCAGGAGCCGGATGCGGCGCTCGGTAACGGCGGCCTGGGTCGTCTGGCGGCGTGCTTCCTGGACTCCCTGGCGACGCTGGGCTACGCGGCCTACGGCGCCGGCATCCGTTACAAGTACGGTATGTTCGCCCAGAAGATCGAGGATGGTTATCAGGTCGAGGTACCGGATAACTGGCTGAAGAACGGCAACCCGTTTGAGGTGCGCCGCCCCGAGTACGCTTGTGAGGTACATTTCGAGGGTTATGTGCGCGTCGAGTACGACGAGACCGGCCGTGAGCATTTCTATCAGGACGGCTACCGCTCCGTGCGCGCCATCCCGTACGACCTGCCCATCGTCGGCTACAACAACAACGTGGTCAATACGCTCCGCATCTGGGATGCCGAGCCGATCAACACGTTCAGCCTGGACGATTTCGACCGCGGAGACTACCGCAAGGCAGTGGAGCAGGAGAACCTGGCGAAAAACATCGTCGAGGTCCTGTACCCCAACGACAACCACTATGCAGGTAAGGAGTTGCGCTTAAAGCAGCAGTACTTCTTCATTTCCGCGACCATCCAGACCGCGCTGAAGAAATATAAGGAGCACCATCCCGATATCCGCAAACTGTATGAGAAGGTGACGTTCCAGATGAACGATACCCACCCGTCCATGGCAGTCGCGGAGCTCATGCGTATCCTCATGGATGAAGAGATGCTGACCTGGGATGAAGCATGGGAAGTTACGACGAAGACCTGCGCATACACCAACCACACGATCATGAGCGAGGCGCTTGAGAAATGGCCCATCGAGCTGTTCTCACGCCTGCTGCCCCGTATTTACCAGATCGTCGAGGAGATCAACCGCCGCTTCGTTCTGGAGATCCAGAGCCGCTATCCGGACCGTCAGGATAAGATTCGCAGCATGGCCATCATCTACGACGGCCAGGTACGCATGGCCCATCTGGCCATCGTCGGCGGCTATTCGGTCAATGGCGTGGCGCGCCTCCACACGGAGATCCTGAAGAAGCAGCAGCTGAAGGATTTCTACGAGATGATGCCGGAGA
>ONPC01000031.1 GCA_900319565.1 uncultured Eubacteriales bacterium
AGATCCGCCTTTGACATGAGCGGAATGTTTTTCACGCGAAGCGAACCTCGACGCCGACGATCGCGTTTATGATGTATAATGACAGCCGGAAACGCCAACACAAAACCGGTCTGCCACATACGGCAGCCCGGTCGCTTTATCTATTCTCCGGTGGGGATGTCCCGGTTCATGCTTTTGTTGCGGTAGTTCAGGTTCGTCCGCAGCGAGTAGCCCTGCCGCTCCCAGAACGCGTTCGCGCCTTCATTGTCCTTAAAGACCAGGCCAAATACCTTCTGGATTCCCTCTTTCTGCAGCGCTTCCTCCGCCAGCGCGACCAGATGCGCTGCGATCCCCATGCGGCGGTAGTCCGGGTGCACGCACATATGATGGATGATGGCGCGGCGGCCGTCGTGGCCGGTCAGGATCACCCCGATGATCTTTCCGCCGAGCACGGCGGCGAAGCAGGTGTTCGGGTTTCTCTTTAAGTACCGGTCAATGCCTTCCCGGGAGTCATCCACGGGGTTTAAAGCCCGGCGGCTCTGCTCCGTGCTGTTCCAAAGCTCATAGATCGCGTCATAATCATCGATCGTTACCTGTTTGATCTCGTATTCCATGGTCCTCTCCTTTTTCATCTGCAATTCTTACTTTAATCGCCTCAGGATAGTTTCCTTTATTTTCCGTGAGTGATGTCTGATGTGCCTCAGGATAGCCTCCTTTAGTTTCCTTGAACGATGTCCGATGTGCCTCAGGACAGCTTCCTGTACATCAGGATCTCGTCGTGATAGGTGCCGTCGTCAAATTTCAGCGCGTCGTGCCTGCGACCGGACTCGGTGAAGCCGCACTTTTTGTAGAGGGCCTGCGCCTGCACATTTTCCGCAACGACCTCGAGGTCCACCTGGTTCCAGCCGACCTGCGCGGCCAGCTCGCACATGTAGTTGATCATGGCCGTGCCGATGCCGAGGCCCCAGTATTCCTCATACAGGGCGATGGCCAGCGAGCAACGGTGCTGTATCTTTCTCTTATCGCCGATTCCACCGATGCTGCCATTTCCGGCAGGTTTCCCGTCCACGAGGGCGATCATCATGATGACGTAGGGGTTATCCAGCAGGCTGCCCAGAATCTCACGCTCCTGCTCCAACGTAAACTTTACTTCGTCCGGATAACGAAGCAGAAACTCTGTCTCCGCCGATGTCTTCTTCAAATACTCGAGCATTTCCTCCGCATATTCCGGAGCATTCGGCTTTAATACACAGGTCCTTCCGTCCTTCAACGTTACAGTTCGTTCTTCAAATCTCATGGCTTCTTCCTCCTCTAAACCAACTTCTTCTGCATCCATAACAGGTCATACCATCGGTCGAATTTCTTTCCGACTCCCGGCATGTGCGCTACCTTCACATAACCTTCTTTCAGATGGAATCGGTAGCTGTCCCAGGTCAGGTATTCGTCTTCCGTTTCGGAAAATGCCGCTCCGGCCAGCAGGTTGATGATCCCGCGTTCCCGAAGCCTCTCCTCCAGGGCCGCATAGAGCCGCTTTCCAATGCCCTGCCTGCGGCAGTCCCGATCCACGTAAATGGAGGTCGTGACCGTCCAGTTATAAGCCGCGCGCACGCTGTATGCGCTCGCATAGACATAGCCGACGACCACTCCGTCCTTCTCACATACCAGGTAGGGATAATTCTTTGAAATATTCCGAATTCGATCCCGGAATTCCTCCGCGGAAGGTGCTTCGTATTCAAACGAGACCGCCGTCTCCTCCACGTAGTATGCATAGATCTGCGCCAGTCTGGCCGCATCCTCCGGTTTCACGTCCCGTATCATGTACTCACTCATAATTCCTGCTCCTTTCCGGCTTACACGCCCCTTGCAGCGTCAGGATCTCCTCCAGAATGTCGACCGCCAGTGCCACCATGTTCGGGCATAACTCTGTAAACAGTTTGTGTTCGCGGGCGAAACGAATGCCCTCCTCGGTTTTCATGTCGCAGCCCAGCAGTTCGTTGCAAATGTACGAACCGCCTCGCTCGGCAAACATCTGCATCATCGCATCATTGACCGCGTTAGCACGCTGCCGGCTCTCCAGATCCGTTTTGTCGGACTGACCGTACAAAAGCCCCAAGACCATCAGTGCTCCCGTGCAGGCGCCGCAGACCTCACCCTTTCGCATGCCGGATCCGAAGCATGCCCCCAACTTAAGGGCCTGTTCGTGGGACAGCCCGCATTCGGGGGCGAAGGCCGCCAAAACCGCCTGAGAACAGTGAAAATGCTCGGAAAACAGTTGTAATGCCTGATCCTTGTGTGTCATGTTCCTGCTCCTCCTTTTCTCTCGGAATCCGCCTCCCGCAGGATAAAAAAATACCACCTGTCGTGGAGACAGGTGATAATACTATGCCTGATCCGTTTTGACAAAAATGCCAAAACAGCCTATCTCTTCTGACCCGAATTCGAATATGCGAAAGTAAGCCCATGCTCGATAATACCGATCACAGACTGTTTGATCTCGCGTCGAATTCGCTGGTTCAAAGAGAACATATCATTATCCTTTCCGAAGTTGATTGTGTGATAATTCCACCCGTTTGAAACAATTGGGTGAAAATTATACGGGTAATATAGCATAGGCGATCGGGAATGTCAACCGCATTTTCCAAAAAAATTTATTCGGCCTTCGGAGCATCGTATCCATGGAACACGATCTGTGCGAAATTGTAAAAGCCGATGTTCCAGATAGAGAAATCGTGACCGCCCGGCTTCTCCTGCCACAGGAAGTTCTCGCCGTCCACGAAGAGGTCGCTGGTTTTGGGCAGGTTCTTCGCAGCGTCCGCTGCGAACCAGTACGCGCCATCGTCGGTTCCGCAGATGTTGTAGAAGAAATCGACCTTGTATCCGGATTCACCAACGATTTTTGCGATCTTCGCCGAATCATAGCTGGCCGAAATCGCGGAAAATGCACCAAACCAACTCATAATATCAAGGCACTCACACATGCCGATGTTGATGGTCTGCATGGCGCCCACGGACAGGCCGGCCATGGCTCTGTGTTCACGTGCGGCCGTCAGGTCATAACCATTCTCATCATAATCCGCATAAGTGGAATAATGGCTGTCGATATACGGAATCAGGTCGTTACGCAGCTCAAGACCGAATTTGAGGTAGCGTTCATTACTCACTAAGTCAGACAGAGCCAGTGCTCTTCCATTGGGCGTAACTACGATGAACGGTTCAATGTCGCCCTGAGCGATCAGATTATCCATGATCTGTTTTGCCTTTGCGGAGCCGTCCGTAGTCAGGCCCCACTGATCCTGATCTCCGTCGGCGCCATTCATGAGGTACAAAACGTTATACTTCTTACTCGCATCATAGTCGGCAGGAAGATATACATTTGCCTTTTTCTCGACGTCCTCGCCATCACCCAGGTAGTCTTTGGCCTGATAGGTGATCTGTTCGACCCTGCCACCGCCGTTTACGAGCGTCTCGGAATACGCAGACGGCAATTCCAGCTCGATCTGCGCCTTCACGGGTGCCGCGGTCGTGGCCCCTGAATCTCCCGAAGAATTACAACCGGCCAGTGATACGACCATAGCTAAAACCAAACCCAAACATGTTTTTCTCTTCATTTCTACCCCTCATAAAATGTTTTTTTCGTATTTCCGTTGAAAACGGTAGATACGATCCACCTTCACTTCCTCGTCTCTGCTTACTTCGTCCTGAAACCATACACAGTCATTGTATACGAAATATTTTGAAAAATCAAGCAGAATAAAAAATACCACCTGTCGCGGAGCCAGGTGGTAATACTATGTCTGATCCGTTTTGGCTATGACACCAAAGCAGCCTATCTATTCTTAAATTATTATTCGGTCGCCGGTGCATCGTAGCCGTGGAACACGATCTGTGCAAAATTGTAAAAGCCGATGTTCCAGATGTAGAAATCGTGGCCGCCTGGCATCTCCTGCCACAGGAAGTTCTCGCCGTCTACGAAGAGGTCGCTGATATCGGCCAGGTTCTTCGCCGCTGCCGATGCGCTCCAGTACGCTGTCTTATCGTTGACGCCGCAGATGTTGTAGAAGAAATCGACCTTGTATTCGGACTCACCGACGATCTTAGCTACCTTCGCGGAGTCATAAGAAGTCGGAGCCGCGGAAAATGCGCCAAACCAGCTCATGATGTCGAGGCACTCGCACATTCCGATGTTGATGGTCTGCATGCCGCCCATGGACAGGCCGGCGATGGCTCTGTGCTCACGCGCCGCCGTCAGGTCGTAGCCGTTCTCATCGTAATCTGCGTAAGTGGAATAATGGCTATCAATGTACGGGATCAGATCGTTTCTGAGCTCGTACGCAAACTTATAAAAACGGTCATTGCCCTCGGTGTTCGACAGCGCCATCGCGCGTCCGCTCGGGGTAACGACGATGAACGGTTCGATCTCACCGTTAGCGATCAGATTATCCATAATGTTCTTCGCCTTCGCCTGGCCGCCGCCGTTTAAGCCCCATTCGTTCTGGCTACCACCGATGCCGTGCATCAGGTAGAGCACGTTGTACTTCTTAGTGTTGTCATAACCGGCAGGCAGGTAAACAAATGCATGTTTCTCATAATCGGGACCGTCGCCGAGATAATCCTTCGCCATATAGACGATCTCCTCGACTGTACCGCCGCCTTCGAGTAACTTTGCCGAATATTTGCCGGGCAATTTCAGCTCGATCTGTGCCTTCACAGGTGCCGCAGTCGTGGGGGCGACTGTCGTAGGTGCGACCGTAGTGGGAGCAACTGTTGTTTCAGGCTCCGTAACCGCCTCTGTAGTGGTAGCGGCAGTGCTATCCGGCACCGCCTCCGCCGTGGACTGCGCATCCCCTGCGGAATTACAACCGGCCAATGATACGACCATGGCCAAAACCAAACCCAAACATGTTTTTCTCTTCATTTCTAAACCTCTTAAACGCTTTTTGTTTCCGTACGTCCGATCGAAAATCGGCAGATTCGATCCGCCCGCGCTTTCTCGTCTCTGTTTGCTTCGTCCCGAAACCGTACCCGATCATTATACCCGAAATACACCGAAAAATCAATCCGCAAAGGGCATATCCGACGCCGACGTAGTCCGAATGCACCGAAGTTTACCGGATGTCCTTTCCGGTCAACTGCTCCACCATCTTCCAGCCGAACCGATTTTGTACCCGGCTGCCCGGCTCCGGCCGAAAGCCCAGGTCATAATACACCTTGCACGCCAGCCAGGTATTGGTCTGTGTGTGGATCTTCACGCTGTCATAGCCCAGGCGTTTCATGACCTGCAGTACATATGTAATAAGCGGTTTGGACAGGCCCCGGCCCTGATACTCTTTCTTTACCGCGACCCAGTGCAGCTGGCCTTCGCCCGGTTTAGCTGCCCCGTGGATGTCGTAGAGCGCCGTAGCTGTCGCTATCTTCTCCCCGGCCGCATTTTCCACGAACCACATGCGCCCCGGAAGTTCCTGCTCCCTGGCTCCGTAGTAACGCTCCCAGCACGCCTCGCCGTGCTCCCGGCTCAGCACTTCCTGTGCCGAGCGTTCGATGTCGATCCATGCGTCCCGGTCGCCCGGTTCGAAGGTGACCAGGCGGTATCCCTCGGGCAGGGCAACCTCGGGCAGATCCGTCAGCTTCCCCTCGAAAACGAGGTCAATGTAGCACAGGAGGTCATCGTGTGTTTTATAGTTTTCCGAGTTCAACCGCGGAAGGCTGTTAAGGACTTCGCGAACATCGCCCTCGATCGAATTCAGATAGCTGATCCTTCCGATCGTGCTTTTTACTTCCGCCTCTCCTAGACGTTTTTCATCTGCGTCCTCGGCTTCCATCCCCAAGGCGCGCCGAATGTTGTACTCCAGCCATTCCACCCAGGTGTAGGCGATTCCGAAGAGTTCATCATAGGATCGGAAACCGTTGTCATAAGCGCCCAGATAGCCGTAAAAGAAGGCTTTCAGGTTCGCGCGGTCATACTTCCCGTTCACGGTTCCTGCCCACTGCAAAGCCAGATCCAGGCAGGTCGCTATCGGGTTTCCCCATTCCAGGCATTCCAGGTCTATCACATGGGCCTGCCCTTCATGCCACATGATATTCTTCGGGTCCATATCCGGATCGTCGATCGCAAGCATGGGCGGCAGGCTGCTTCGAGCCGCGTTCAGTTTCTCCTGTGCATCCTCCAGTAAGTCCAGACTGTCCCGCAGCAGGTCCGCGATGCCGCTGTTTTCCGCTTCTGCCTTTTGTACGTAAGCACGGAAATCGATCGCGGAGAGCTCCGGATCCTCCGTCGCGACATTACTCGGATCGATCCGGTGCATCTGCCCCAGGATCTCTCCGGCCTGAAAACACTGTTTTTCGGTTATATTGTTGGGATCCGTGATACTTCCTTCCTGCCAGGGAAAGATGTAATAACAGAACCCGCCTTGCTTTATCATCTTCCCGGTTCCGAACATAAGCGCGGGCACGATCGGAACGCCGCTTTCCTCCAGCAGGCTCTCCAGTTTCTCCGCACGTGCGTAGTTCTCCAAAACGCCCGGCCGCTTCATGATTCCGGGGTTCAGGCATTTTACCGCATAGGTCCCCGTGCACGTGCGGACTTTATACATTTTGTGCATTAAACCGCCGGATACCGGTTCGATCTCTCCGACCGGTGCTCCGACACCGCATAACGCAAACAATCCCGCTATGCGGTCATATAATTCCGACATACTTCCTGTCTCCTGTTTTAGTTCAGCCTCCACTTCGTTATATCCATAACGGCTGCCCCGTCGCTCTCAAAGCATATCTCCCCGGCAGCCGGATCGGTCGGGATCGTTGTGGTCATGGCCTGCTCCCCGCCGTTTATAAACACCTCGATCGAGTAACGGTCCATCACGATGCGAAGTTCGATCTCGCCGCCGCGGTCTTTTACACGGCAGCGCCTGCGGCTAAGCCCGTTATCCGGCGTTCCGGAGAGGCTTCGGTCTGTCTCAAATATACACTCTCCGGGGTAGAAATCGATTCGGGAGCTGTGTTGATCATCCTTTGCAAAATACATGGTAAACCTACGGAAAATGTTTGCGCGCTCGGCCGGCCGCACCTTCAGGATCATGTCCAGGCTCCGTCCCTCGATACCGCTAAGTGTCCGTTTCCCGTTCACCTCAACATTTGTATATTCGATCCGGCTGTCTCTGTAGTTTTCCAATTCGCGCACCGGCATCTGAAGCAGCTGGTCACCGTCCAGAGTCAGTTCCCGCGCGACCGTCATCTGCCCGAACCAGTTGCGATCCGCCGATCTGTCCGCGTCGCATGTAGCCCAGTTTTGCATCCAGCCGATCAGGATCCGACGCCCGTCGGGCGCTTTCAGCGTCTGCGGCGCGTAAAAATCAAACCCATGATCCACGACCTGCGCGTGGTGCGGAATAAACCGTTTCGCGGCCCTGTCATACGTTCCCGTCTGACAGAGCGTCCCGTTCCCGGCGTGGTATTCCGGCTCATTCGCGGTCATGCCGATCGGGCTGGTCAGAAGGACTGCCGTGTCCCCGATGTTGAAAAAGTCCGGGCACTCCCACATGGTACCATATGTCCCGTCATTTTCCAGAAACGTGTTTTCAAAATGCCAGTCATAGCCGTCCCGGCTCGCGAACAGAAGCAACTCCCCGAGGCCCTCTTCATTCATGCCCGCCACAATGCAGCGAAGCATTCCATCTTCGTCTTTGAATACCTTCGGATCCCGAAAATCATAGGGACTGAGTCCCTGCGGCAGGTCCTTCGCAGGGATCACAGGGTTCTGCCCATATTTAACATAATTCCGGCCGTCCCCGACCGCCACGCACTGTTGCTGAAGGTCTCTTCCATCCGGCCCCGTGTGCACGCCCGTGTAGATGATATAGTGCTGTCCGTCCTCCGTTTCCAGGGCTGTTCCGGAAAAACACCCGCGCAGATCGTAGGGCTGATCCGGAGCCAGCGCCGCCGGAAGGTACTCAAAACGCACCAGGTCCCGGCTGACCGCATGTCCCCAGTGGATCGAACCCCACCGGGTATCGTCCGGATTGGACTGATAGAACAGATGATACTCTCCGTTGAAATAGGAAAAACCATTGGGGTCGTTCATCCACCCCAGCTCCGGTGTAAAGTGAACGCTCGGGCGATCCTGCTTCAGCCAGCGCACGGATTTCTCCAGTGCCTCGATGGTCTTCGTCTCCAGGACGCATCTCGCGTTTCTGCTTTCCGCCAGTTTTAAACGTTCTGCCAGGTCGATCTCTCCGTCGCCCAGCGCCAGATGGTTCTTCGGAGGCTTCTCCGAGCCATCATGAATATGAAAATGCATCAGATACTCCTGATGCTCCAGGATAAACGGAACGTCCCGCTCCCCGGTCGCCTTCGAGTGCCCGATGTCCCAGGTCAGTCCGAACTTCGGGCTCTGAAGCAGGTACTCGATGGCCTTCTTCTCATATTCCCGAAATCCATCCGTGTTTTCTACAACGATCCGAAGGTCGCTGTCACCGATCCACTGCTCGCACTTTTCGCGAAACACTTCAAAGGATCTCATATAGGTGTCAAAATCCCGGTCGTACAGCTGCACCTTCCGGTCCGGCAGCGTGATATATACGCCGTGATTCATATGCATGTTCAGGGTCAATGCCTGACTGCGGTCGCCGTATTTATCCCGCAGGGGAATCAGTTTCTTCGCGACCTCGATGGAACGCCGCACAGTCTCCAGATAAGCTTCCGTTACCAGGGCGTTGAAATCCGCGATGTTCAGATTCTCATCCAGATGAATGGTGTAATAAATGCCGGCCTGCTTAGCCAGCCGGATCAGATGCTCCGTCTGCTCCAGACCATCCACCTGATACTCCGGAAAATTCATATTCAGCTCGATGAACTTAAGCCCCAGACTCCGGCACAAGTCCACATTTTCTTCCAATGTACTGTTTTCGATCAGTGTAGGCATTCCGAACTGTATCATATCCTTACCTCCGTTTCGGTCTTTCCGATGCTTTCCTTACGGCCCGATGGCCCCGACCGGGCTGCATTAGCCGATCGTACATAACTTGCCCCGAAGGACATAGCCTATCTTCTCATAACAGGCATTTGACGCCACATAATCCGCATCGGTATAAAGCATCGGAACATATCCTGCTTCTTTCACTTTCATCGTGACCTGATATACGAGATTTTCCGCATAGTGTTTTCTGCGATACGCGGGGCGTGTGAACACAAGGTTTATCGATGCCATATCTCCGGTAGGTGCATACTTACAGCTCGCTACACTGTACCCCTGCGCATCCTTCCAAAGATACATATTGCCCGTTTGGATAAACTCTACCGCGTCTTCCCGGTAACCCGAAATATCCTTCTGGTCAATGCTTAGTTCCTTATGGAAGCTATCCAGGAAGTCAACCAATTCTTCCAAGTCCTTCATCTCACAACGATAGATGCCTCCATCTGCCTCTGTGTCCGGTCTGACAGGATCAATGCAATCGTATGCATACATATTTGTAATGATCTTAAGCTCTGATCCATCTTCCGCAGCGCGTCTTATGAAATACTCCGCCAGTGAATACTTGATATTAAAATGATGTTTCCCATCGAGTAAATCGTTTTCTTTTGCCAGGCGATATGCCTGCTCCATTTCCTCTTCCGAAGCATCATCCGCCGTCCAGATCCAAACCGGGAACGGCTGCCCCGTAAAACAAAGGATCAGCCGCTCATGATCCGACAGTAGCAGTTTGCATGCTCCGCCCATGATTCGCTTAAGAACGAAGAATGTGTATTTGTCAGTTTCTAAAAGCTTGTAGTCTCTTTCATCAACATAAGTATCTGTCATGATTTTATCAAAGCCTCCATCGTCCGTTTTACGTGATCCTGTTTAGTTTTGTTCTTGGATCATCTTCTTTAAGCAGTTTTTCCCTGCTTCAGGCGGTCGTCATCCAGAGCGAAGCCTTTCGTCATGTATTCTTTAAGAACGGTGGTTGCCCAGATGCGGAATTTTGTCGCTTTAATCGAATTCACACGATATCCAACAGAAATGATTGCGTCCAGATTATAGAAAACCGGAGTTCTCTTTACATCTCTGTTTCCTTCTCTTTGAACTATTTCCATTTTGGAAGCAGTTGCCGCTTTCTCCAATTCTCCTTCATCGTATATCTTCGAAAGATGCTTCGCTATTTCCGTCGGCTTAAGGAGGAGTAATAATCTATCCTTGCTGTCCGATCCCGGCAAATGGGATGTCGTTGATCAGGCATTCCGCCGCGTCTTCGATATCTTCATAATCCAGCTCTTCGCCTTCACGGGCTGCACATTCGAATTCATCCACGATGTTTTCGATCAGCACCATGTCGATGAACAGCGGTAGCTTTTCAAGCATTTCTTCCGAGATATCCGTTTCACTTCTGTAGCCTTGTAACTGCAGGTCAAAGCACTGCTGCATCAACGCCATGCGTTTGCCCAGGTCGGGTTCCTGCCTGGTCCAACCTTCGTTGTGTGTCCACAGATTGGCCAGGTCGAACATATACCAGCAGTTCATGCAGTTGTCAAAATCGAACACCGTGATCGCGCCGGTCTCCATGTCGATATGGTAGTTGCCGTCGCTG
>ONPC01000026.1 GCA_900319565.1 uncultured Eubacteriales bacterium
CGCATAGGGGTTCTTCTTACCGTCTTTCAAATCAGCCATGGTTCTATCTCCTTTTTTATGAAATTATCGTCCGATCCGGGTGATAAAAGTGCTTCCGATCACCACTGTCTCGCTGGGTTGATTATAGCATTCTTTTCGCTTTTGGTCAATGTCATGTCTGTGTTTTCGGCCGCTTTGCTGCCGCTCACGCCTTGCGCCCCGTCAGGTAGTACACAGCTAACGCGGTCCGGTGTGACAGCCCCTCTTTCGAGAGAATGGTCGTGATGTAGTTTTTCACCGTTCCTTCGGATATGTACAGGCGGGCGGCGATCTCTTTATTCGAGAGGCCGTCGGCCACGGCGCGGATGATCTCGAGCTCCCGCTCGGAGTAACCGGTCGGATTGAAACCGCCGCTTAAGCTTCCGGCAGGCGCGGCGGACGCGCCGGTGGTCAGAGTCTGCAGGATCTTTTCCTCCATGACCGCAGTGCCGCGGTATACCGATTTGATCATCTGCTTCAGATGATCCGGCGGATGGTTTTTGATCAGGTAGCCTTTCGCTCCGTTTTGCAGGGCTTTCTGCACCAGGGCATTGTCATCGAATGTGGTCAGGATCAGAACCTTACCCAGGTCCTGCTCCACGATCTGCTTCGTCGCCTCGATGCCGTCCATCCCGGGCATCTGGATGTCCATCAGGATCACGTCGGGGTGAGTCTCACGCGCCAAACGCACCGCCTCGCGGCCGTCTGCAGCACAGCCCAGAACCTCGAACTCACTATCCACATCCAGTATGATCTTCATTCCGTCGCGAACGAAATCACTGTCATCCGCGATCACGACCTTGATCGGTTCCATCAGATACCTCCTGTAAACGGCAACAGCATGTTCACGGTAAAACCGCCCTGCGACTCGAAGCCGATGCTTCCGCCGGCCTCCCGGACGCGGCGCCGCATGCCCGCGATGCCCATGCCTTCTTTGATCTCGTAGCAACCCGCCCCGTCATCCGCGATGCTGCAGCGAATCATTTGATTCATCACGATGATCTTGATATCGATTTTCTTACACTTTGCGTATTTCAGCGCGTTGGTGACGGCCTCGAATGCATTGTCCAAAATAACTTCCCAGACCTGCTGGGGCACCTGGTCAATGTCTCCTTCGGTCTCCAGCGTAGCCTCGACGCCCTTCCCTTCGCAATCTTCGCACAGCTTATACAGCTGCAGCAGGGACATGTCCTTTTTTTCCGGGCGCTCCTTTCGCAGAATGCCGCGTATTTCATCCATGGAGACGCGCAGCTGGTCAATGACTGCCTGCGTCATGGCCTGTGCCTTATCCGGATCGCTCTCCATCAGGAGTTTGATGGCCTCGAGCTGATAGATGGAGCCGTTGATGCCGTGCCCCAACTTATCGTGAAGCGTCTGCGCCAGAGCGGCGCGGTCCTCCAGGATCTTGTTTTCGGCCTTCAGTATGTTTTTCTGAAGTTCAGCCTTCGTCTCGTATTCCTGACGGACCAGATCTTTCTTCAGCCGCTGCTCCAAAAGCGTGTCCTCCTGATTCTGCTTCCGGTAGAACCGGACCACGAAGTCATGCTGTACATACAGAAACATGGTCAGTACCAGGACCAGAGCCACGGTATACCGATCGACCGGCGTCGGAAACAAAAGGAGCCCGGCCGGCAGAACATACCAGACCATGGAAACACGGCGGCCTCGGATCATCTGTTCGGTCACGACACTGGAAAGGATCTCATAGGCCCAGAAAATGGTCAGCAGGATGTATGCACCGCCGATCTTCGTCTGGAAATATCCCAGGATAACCCCCGCGAAGAGACCGGCGAACATAAGCATATGCTTGTCGTATTTACCGGGGTTACCGGAGACCAGATGGGAAAACGAGATCTCTTTCAGGCTGAAGCAACTGATGAAGACAGCAAGAAGCAGGAGCATCTTCGGCGATGCCCCTGTTTCTTCCATTCGATACAAAAGCCCGTGTGTGCAAAAGCCCAGCAACAGGCAGGTTCGAACCATCAAAAAATAACGATTTCTCAGTTTATCCTTCACCGGATCTCCTTATGCTTCACTCTTCTTGATCTTCAGTCCCACGGCGCCTAAGCTCAGGATCATGATCATAAATGCTACTGTAGTATATAATACCACAAGATAGCCCTGTTTGTCTCCTGTAAATATCAGATTCAGGCTGTCCATGAACCACCGCTGCGGCATCATGTAGGATATGGCTTTTACCATGTCGGATGCATCATTTAACGGGAAATACAGTCCTGCCAACAGGCTGGATAAACTCCACAGGGTAAATGCGAGGTAGTTCGAGGTCATCGCGTTTCCGCAGAGCACGCCCGCCAGCATGGAGAGACACGCGAAGATCACGCCCAGCAGGAATACCAGCATCAGGAAGGCCGGACGGCTCATGCCCAGCCGGCTTTCGTCTATAAAGAAACTCAGGATGCCCAAAACGCCCGAGAGCATCATGGCGACGATCAGTGTAACTGCCAGTTTGGAGGTAAAGTATTTCACGTAATCCATGCCGGTGAGCAGGATTCGGGTGTAGACCTTATGGCGTTCCTCTTCGATGGCGGTCTGCGCTACCAGCGTTCCGATGAAAACGAAGCCCAGGGTCAGGAAGGAGAATGCATAACCCATGTGGGTCTTTCCCGCCACCTGCTCTTTCGTCAGCTGCACTTCGCCCTGTTTCGCGAGCGAACGGATCGTGACTGCCGGATCGTTTTCATGCAGTTTTACCAGTTTTTCCGTCGTTAAGCGTGAAAGCTCGGTGAGGTCGCCTCCGGCCGTATCCTGAACGCCGGCTGCCACGTCGCAGACTTCTGTCAGGATTTCTCTGACTTCCCGCTGAAACAGTTCCAGTCGTTCATCGTCCGAGAGCACATACAAGGTCAGCGCTTTAGCAGCCTGTCCCGAAAGGATGGCCTCGTCAAAGTCCTGCGCCAGATAGATGCCCGCACCCATGCGATCTTCGAACCCGCTTTTTCTAAGGGATGCGTCGGCTTCTTCCTTCGTCATCTCCGATGCCTTTGCACGACATACCTGAACCATGCCGCTTCGGGACAGACGGTCCAGAAAGAACTGTGACAGTTCACTTTCGGAAGCATCGAGCACTTTAACGACGAATTCTCCCTCCCTGCCATAGTAGGCGACCTTCTGATCGGCGCTATCCAACTCCTGCACCTCCGGTGTCGTGGTGCTTCGGAACATGGCCAGGTCCTCATCCTGCTTCAAACTCATCATGAACATGGAGATCGCGGGAACCGTGACCAGGATCAGCCAGAAGCCTTTGTTTCGAAGCAGCAGCTTCAAAGTCATTTGGATCAGTTTACGCATATTAACCTCTCTTTCTGACCCTGCCTAGGATTATGCTGGCCAGGGAGCAGCCTGCAAACAGCAGGAACGAATACAACAGGGAACTGAGGACATAATCACTGTGTCCCATGCAGGACAGTTCGACTAAAGCACGGTTTCCGTGGTAGATCGGGGATAAGCTTTTCAGAATCTGCGGCATGCTCGAAAACATGTAGGTCTCAAAGCTTCCGCCGAAATATCCCATGAACCAGACGATGCAGAACGAACTGATAATGGACAGGACCATGCTCTGCGTGATCTCATAGATCAGCAGTTCAAACGCGCAGGCTGCCAGAAGCATACCTGCAAATACTGCGATGGTCCATCCGGCCGGACCCCAGTGTACGTCCAGCGTACTTGCGGCGATCACAGCAGCGATAGCCTCACAGCAAAACACGCAGATGACCATGGGCAGAAATCTGGCCAGATAGATCTTGGTTTTGGACAGGCCGGCCACCTGGTATTTCTTGTTGATCCCGTACTTCTTTTCGGCGCCCAGCAGGCCGGCTGCGCAGACCAAAGCGCACCAGCCGAAGTACGCGAGCTCAATGATGACATAGTAGTCGGTGGAATTGATCGCAGGCATAAATTCGGGCGTCTCGATGTTCAGTTCGATCTCTCCGGATCTGCCGCCGCCCTGCACCATCTGAAGTTTCATGCGATCGGCGCCTTCGACATAGGCATTCAGCAGGTATTCCAAAATCTGTCCCTCGGTCTTCGCGTTCTCGCGTTCCCAGACCACGTAGGTATCCTTGCAAAATTCGACAAATACGTTCAGGTTCCGCTGGTTCATCACGGTCTGGATGTCCTTCTCGTGCCGCGCGATCGCTTCGGCATCGGAAGCCTCGGTAAATGCGGTCGCTTCGACTTCGTCACACTCAGTAAAGTTCACGCCGGCCTGCTTGCCGCCGCTTTTAAGACCTTCCATCCCTATGCAAAAAACACTCTCCTGCTCCATGCAGTAGCCCACATCGAACGGCGTCTTGTTTTCGTAGGACTTCATCAGCGCGGAAAATGCGCTGGCCAGCACGGAACTGACTAAGATCGGCATCAGGATGAACAGGATGATGTTCGCCGGGGAGCGGAACATCAGCTTCAGATTGTTTTTGATCATATATCGTATCATCTTAGTAATCCCTCAATTTCTTTCCCGTCAGTGTCAGGAACACCTCTTCCAGCGATATCTTATCCACGTCGTTCGTGACCAGTTTCTTCAGTTCCTCCGACGTGCCGCAGGCGATGATCCTTCCGTTATCCATAATGGCGATTCGGGTGCAGATGGCTTCCACTTCCTCCATGTAGTGGCTGGTGTAGATGATGGTCGCACCCTTACGGTTTGACTCTTTGATGCGGTTCAGAATGAAGTTTCGGGACTGCGGGTCGATTCCGACCGTGGGTTCGTCGAAGATCAGCAGCTCGGGATGGTGCCCGATGGCGCAGGCGATATTCAGCCGCCGCTTCATGCCGCCCGAGAAACTCTTCGCATAATCGTCCTTTCGTTCGGACAGGCCGACATATTCCAGTGATTCATTGATCGCGTTCTTAAGCTCTTCGCCCCGAATTCCGTACAGGGACGTGAACAGTTCGACGTTCTCCCATGCTTTCAGGTTCCCGTGGATGGCCAGATCCTGCGGAATGTATCCGAGTTTCTTCACCAGCTCCTTGCGGTTTTTCTTGAAATCCCGGCCCAGGAACTCCACGCTGCCCAGCGTCGGTTTAACGATGTCACAGATCATGTTCATGGTCGTGCTCTTTCCGGCACCGTTCGGGCCCAGCAGGCCGAAGATCTCGCCCTTCTGTATCTCCAAGTTCAGGTTATCCACCACCACCCGGTTGTCGTATTTCTTTGTCAGATCCTTCGTCTTCAAAATGATATCCATAGTGTACTCCTCGCCTTTCGGCATGTATTTTCCGTTTACACCCCTATCCTATCAGATCCCCGCTCCCCTTTGAAGTGAAAAAAGCAACGAACTTCACATGACTTTCGTCACCACTGGAGCAAGCAGTGAGCCATGCGGCCGGAAAAAAAGACGGTCCTTTGACACTTTCACTCGTGTCAAAGGACCGTCTCCGTTGTCATAACGCCGGATCACTCAATATTAACGATGCGTGTATAGCGGCTCAGGGCGTACTCTCCGTCGTGGCTTTCGCCCGGGAAGTAGGCGCTCATGTCAGCTGCCTTTGTGACGCGGACCACTCCGCAGGAAGTAAACATCGCGGCGAGTTCCTCGCGATCCGCGGGCGGACAGATCAGACCGGCGGTCTGCAGGTGGTTGCGGTGCTCATACAGGACGCGGCCAATGTTTTTGCGCGGCAGCGGTTTCACGAGGACATTGCCCATCATGGGCGAAAGCTCCAGGGCACTGTCCGAAGCCAGGATCAGGCTGACGCGGCGACCCTGAAGAACGTTTTGGTTTTTCTCCTCGCGGCCCAGGTAACTCTTCAGCCGCTGGGTGTAGGCGACCAGGGTATCCCGGGCGCGGACGCCGATCTCGTCCGGCGCATCGGCGGCCGCGCCCTGCTCCAGGTACGGCAGGAAGCGCTTAGCGAACGCCTTCACCTGCGCCATGTCATCGGTGTCCACATAGATCACCTGGCAACTGCTGCACAGAAGCTGCTTGGTAAATGTGATGTGTTTCGCCAGACCTTGCAGCTGCGCCTCTGCGTCCTCCACGCGATCGAGTCCCGAAACATAGCAAAAGCCCAGTTTCTGTCCCCATTCGATGATTTTGGTTCCCGGCGAGGCCAGTCCGCGCACAGCCGTGATGGCCATGTCGCTGCCCCAGGCGCTGATGGCGTGGCTCAGCGCAGCCATCTTCTGCATGCCCTGAATGTCGGTCGATGCAGTATCAAAAACATAAATATAGTCCTTCAATGCCGGTCGGTATTCGATGAGCTGCTCGATCAGTTTTACGGAGAGGCCGTTATCCGCCGAAGGCAGTTTCAGAATATTGATATTTCCGGTCAGCAGGCCTTCCACCAGCGTATATGCAGGGAGGAAGTCCACATTGCCCGCGGAAATGTGAAACAGTACGCCCAGAGGCATGCGCTTCACGCGGATCTGCGCAAAACCGGGCAGCGGC
>ONPC01000188.1 GCA_900319565.1 uncultured Eubacteriales bacterium
GGAAAGCGCACCCTGATGTTCAAGGCGGGAAAAGGATCCACAGTGACGGCCGCGGAGCGGAGCGTAAGCTTTACCGTAAAGTGACCGATCATGGACCGAAAAGATTAATTATTTCAATGATTCAGGATCCGCGGGGACAGTGTCCACCGCGGATCTTTCGTTTATTCTTTCGACCTTTTGTGTTTTTTTGTGTTTTTGCCGGATGCATCTAGATATGCCGTTGTGAGTATGTTATAATGTACAAAGTGCTGGTTATGCACGAGAGAAAAGGTTGAATTTGGAGGTTAGCATCACATGACAAAACGCAGAGTGAAAGAGATCGTTTTGGCGCTTACAGTTGCTTTTGTGGCGCTTGCGGTCTCTGTTTTTTGGATGGCACCGACGGCCAGCGCCGGGACGCTTATGTATGACGGCGTCGGCGGTGAGTTTACGGGTTCGGGTCCCAATCAGACAGCAAGGTTTAATTCACCGGAAGACCCGTTAAATGGCTGGGGAAAGATCTCCGGGTATGTAGTTGATGAGGACTTAGACGAGCAGTTGCATGTCCAGGCGTATCAGCTTCAGTTCGTATCGATCGTCGTAGGTGATCAGGCCTATCAGACGGCAGCCAGACATGCTCGGAGCATCGATGATTTTGAGGCTCCCCAACCCGGACCGGATGAGCATGGCGTGTTGATGGTACTCAAATTGACCAATCCGGCGGATCAGTTTGTTTCCCTGAATTATATGGAACCGGTCATTGGTTCTTCCGGCACCGATTGGTACTGGATTTCCAAAGATTACGGAGCGTATGTAACTGAGGGAAAGACCAGAACATTCTATCTCTATGCGAATGTTCCGGATTCGAGTGAAATGCTTCCCATGGTTAGTATAATGAACAATAAAGGGGGAGACGACACAAACGCCAATAACTATGTCTATATAAACTTCCCGGTCGACGTTCCGACCGGCCCCGAGATCACAAAGCAGCCGAAGAATGCCTCGGCAGCAGCCGGCGCCACGGCCCGGTTTTCGATCGAGGCGACCGGAGAGGGAACACTTACCTACCGTTGGCAGTCCAAACAAAATTCCGAAAGCACCTGGGCCGATTCCAGCCAGAACGGCGCGAATACTCCCAATCTGTCGGTTACAGCGAATACCGGTTTGGATGGCTGGCTGTTCCGCTGCATAGTAAAGGATGAGAACGGAAAAGAAGCGATCTCGGAAACCGTAACACTGTCGTTAGAAAAATCGATCCTCAGTGCAAAAGCGAAGTACAGCACGATCGAAAGAAATGCGGTTCAGGAGTTCACGGTCGTTACGACATCGGATGTGGAGTACCTGATGCTGTATGCGGAAGGCGGTTCGCCTCTGGTACAGACATGGGCTGCAAATGGCAGCATCGCCGCAGCATCGGACGGAAAGCGTATCTGGAATGTATCTAAGGCGATCGGTACCCCCGGAGACCGCAAACTGGTTTTTAAGGGCGGTACAACGAAAGCTACACCGGTAACGAATGCGGTAACCGCTGCGTTTAAGGTTGAATATACGGGCGTGATCAGTGCATCCGCGAAATATGCGGCCATCGGTAAGGGCGGTACGCAGACCTTTACGGTAAAGACTACGGCCAATGCACAGAACCTGATGCTCTACGCAGAGGGTGGCAACCAGGTAAAGACCTGGCCGGCATCCGGGAACAGCACTGTAAGCGGTGACGTTCGCACCTGGAACGTTAAGCTGGCCATCGCTTCCGCGGGCAACCGTGTACTGACCTTTAAGGCTGCAAAGTCGACGACACCGACCCAGTATACAAAGAGTGTAAAGTTCACAGTAGTTTCCGGTGATAAGAAGATCGTCAGCGCAATTCCGAAGTACAGCGCGATCACAAAGGCATCCGTGCAGGGCTTTACGGTAACGACCACGACGGACGTGAAGTATCTGATGATGTATGCGGAGGGCGGCAACCTGGTGAAGAGCTGGGCGGCATCCGGGAACAGCACGGTAGCGGATAACAACATCCGTACCTGGTATGTGATGCAGCCAATCGGAACTGCAGGCGACCGCCGACTGATCTTCAAGGGCGGCATCAAGGGAACCACAGCAGAAACCAATGCGGCGACCGCATCCTTTAAGGTTGTAAACACCGGTGTCCTCACCGCTTCGGCAAAGAATGCTACGATCAAAAAGGGCACGGCCCAGACATTTACCGTGACGACGACGGCAGACTGCAAATACCTGGCAGTATATGCCGAAGGCGGCAATCTGGTAAATGCCTGGACGGCGAACAGCAGCAACAGTAAGGTAAGCGGTAACGTACGCACCTGGACCGTATCGCAGGTTATTAATTCTGCCGGAAAGAGAACATTGACCTTTAAGGCAGGCCCTTCCGCATTTACGGCAGCCGAAAGAAACGCAGCCTTTACGGTACAGTGATCGTTGTAAAACATAAAACAAAAGTAATACAAAAAAACGATGGCAGAGCAACGCTCTGCCATCGTTTTTTATCCGTGCGGAAAAAGAACAGGAAAAGGGTTGACAAATATGATAGAATTAATAGCGGGGAATTGTTTACGGGAAGAGAATGAGAAGGAAGTTTTTAGGGAAGAGAAGGAGAATGAAAATGAAAAAAACAAAACGTCTGCTATTGTCGGCGGTTATGCTGGTGGCAGTGTTTGCGCTCGTGTTGTTTTTCCCACGTGCATTCGGCGAGGAGGTCAACGGGGCCACGGAACCGACGATCCTCAGCGTGACGCGGAGATTCGATGCGATCAAAAAGGGATCGATCCAGGAATTCACGATCCGGACTTCGGCAGATGCTACGCGTCTGGCGGAGTATGCCGAGGACGGCAAGACTTTGGTGAAGACTTGGAAGGCATCAGAGAAAAACAGCACGGTCAGCGGAAATGTCCGGACCTGGGTCATTTCGCAGTTGATCGAAAACCCGGGTAAGAGAAGCCTGACTTTCCGGCCGGGAACCGACGATTCTTTTTCAAGCGTGAAAAAAACCGTCAGTTTCTCAGTTGAGGAGGCATGGGTAAATGAGGCTTCCGTCAAACTGGCCATGATCGGCGCAGGCGGAACGCAGACCTTTACGGTTAAAACTTCGACGAACACCCAAAACCTGAAGCTTTACGCGGAAGGCAAAAACCTGGTAAAGACCTGGGCTGCAAGCGGCAACAGTAAGGTGGAAGGAGACGTCCGTATTTGGACGGTCCGTCTGGCGATCGCCACGGCGGGAAATCGTGAATTGACATTAAAGGCCTGCAAGACGACTACGCCGAGCGAACTTTCAAAGTCGGTAAAATTCACGGTCGTTGAGAAGAAGATATTCAGTGTAACTCCCAAATACAGTTCGATCACCAAAACTTCAGTACAGGGATTTACCGTGACGACATCCGCGGATATCCGGTATTTGAAACTGTATGCCGAGGATGGAAAGACACTAGTGAAAACCTGGAATGCCTCCGGTAACAGTAAGTCAGATGAGGAAAATATCCGTACCTGGTATGTGATGCAGCCGATCAATACCGCCGGCAACCGGAAACTGGTCTTCAAAGGCGGAACAACGGAAAGCGCTATGGTTTCAAATGCCGTGACTGCCGCATTTAAGGTGGAAAGCGCAGGCGTGCTCACCGCATCCGCAAAGTATCCGTCCGTCGTAAAGGAGGATATTCAGACATTTATCGTTACAACAACGGTCGATGCGACCCGTCTGGAGGTGTATTCGGAAACGGGAAAATATGTAGCTGCGTGGAATAATAAGAAGAATACCTGGTTGCGGGACAATAATACGCTGGAATGGGAGGTGTACCTGCAGGTCAACGATCCCGGAAAGCGTACATTGACCTTTAAAGCAGGAAAAGATAAGGTCACATCAGCGCAGAGGGCGGCTTCATTCACGGTCACAAATGAAGGAAACTTTATCCGCCCTGTCTTTACCAGGCAGCCTTCCAATATCCGCGCCGTGGCGGGTGAAGTCGTCGAATTTGTTGCAGGGGCTGATGGAGAGGCTCCAATCAGCCATTATTGGCAGGAATGGGATAAAGCATCGAACCAATGGGTTTTGACAGCAAGAGGAGAAACTCCTTTTGGAATCCATTGTAAGTTCACTGCGTCAGCTGAAGATGACGGAGCTACCTTCCGATGTGCGGCGAAAGATGATTCCGGCAGGATCTCTTATTCCAATACGGTTGTACTGACCATTATTCCCGAGATCACGAAGCAGCCTGTGAGATCGGTGACAGTCGTGGTCGGAGATTCTTTCTGTATTGAAACGGAGGCGGAAGGCAAAGGAGAATTGAAGTATCAGTGGCAGACATGTGAAAACGGAGCTTCGACCTGGGTGAATTGTGGCCTGAAAGGGGCGCAAACGCCGATGCTTTCAGTAGAAAAAACAGATTTAGCTTCGCATGGAAGAAAGTATCGATGCGCAGTTACGGATGCTAACGGAAAGACCGCATATTCCGGTTCCACGACACTCTATATAAAGCCCAGGATCACGAAACAGCCTGTGGACGCACATCCGGATTCATGGGACGAGTATCGCTTTTCGATCGAAGTGTATGGAAACGAACCAATGAAGTATGAGTGGCAATTCGTAGAACGGATCGACGACAAATTATACATACGCGGCCGATCCAGCAGTGATAAAAATACCTATTGGACGATAGATTCTTTTGCTAACGGATGTTCGATCCGGTGCGTAGTTACCGATGCAAACGGAATGACCGTGTATTCGGATATCGTTGATCTGATCAAAGATTGATCGAAGCCTATATCTTCGATGAAATTAAAACAGGTGCTGTTAAAATAAGACAGCACCTGTTTTTTTGTGCGAAAACCTAGGCGCCTGCATTACCTTCTGCAAGAAAAACGCGACGTTCAGCGGGAAAATATGTGAACATAAAAATACGTGTGCTATAATCGGGGCGTGTGCAATATAGTGATAAAAGGCCGTAGTGTCGGCAAAAACAAGAGGAAAACAGAAGGAAAAACAAGAGAAAACAAACAGGAAAAGAGGGAAAAAATGAGAAAAGGAAAAAGAATAGCCTCCAAGGTGATCACGGGCGCACTGGCTGCCGTGATGACGTTGGTCAGTTCGGTCACTCCGTTTGGCAGTGGCCCGGAAACCGTCTATGCGGATGCATATGACAACATTTACCCGACGGTAAAGATCAATTCCACCACATTTCCGGATCCGAATTTCCGTGCGGTCGTATCTGCGGATTTCGACACGAACAAAAACGGGTCGCTGGAATCGAGCGAGATCGTTTACGCGAGAAATCTGTGGTGTGTCAACAAAGGCATCAAGTCCTTAAAGGGCATTGAGTATCTGAAAGAACTCAGAGGCATCTACTGCATGGACAACCAGATCTCTAGCTGGGATCTGAGCCAGAACAAACTGCTCACCGGTATCTGGTGTTCCGGCAACAAGTTTACTTCGCTGGATTTTACGGTAAACCCGGTATTGGAATGGGTCTATGCATTTGACTGCCAACTTACATCCTTCAACGTACGGAACAATCCGGAGATCTCCTACCTGGAGCTGAACTCCAACCCGTTGGGATCGATCGATGTCAGTCGAAACAAAAAACTGGAGCATCTGATGGTCGGTGACTGCGGACTTACGACGCTGGATGTAACGCATAATCCGAACTTACAGCATCTGGATGCTTTCCGTAATAAATTCCAGTCGCTGGATCTGTCGCACAACCCCAAGATGAAACGTCTGGATGTATGGGACAATCCGGGCCTGGGCGACGTAGACACGAGCAACATGCCGGGCCTGCAGTACTACAACTGCGCGAAAAACCAATGCAAGAGCGTGGATGTCAGCAAGAACCCCGAGCTGCAGAAGCTAGTCGTAAGCTATAACCGCGGATATCTGAAATCGCTGGATATCTCGCACAATCCGAAACTGACGATCCTTCAGATCCAGGACAATGAACTGAAGTCCTTGGATATCTCACATAACCCCATGCTTCGTTTCATCTGGGGCGGTTACAACGATTTCACGGAACTGAATATCGGCAACAATCCCTACCTGATGAAGATCTACAATGAAGGCACGTGGGCAGATGAAGGCTGGAACTCCAGTTCCTGGACCATCGACTACGGCGGCGATGATTCGACCCAGAACGATAACCTCTTCATCCTCTGGCTGGATAATGACGTAAAGATCGTTAATAAGCCGAGTGGGGATCCTTTTGCGGCTCTGTATCCGGAGGAACCGAACGGTGATTTGTCGAATTTCATTACCCGTGAGGCCATGGTACAGACCCTGTATGAGATGGCCGGTAAGCCGAGCGTGAGTGGTTTGAAAACCCGGTTTGACGATGTCGAGTACGGTCAATGGTACACAGATGCCCTCCTTTGGGGTGAGAAGAACTCGATCTGTGTCGGCTATCCTTATACTTCGGCCGATACGTTCGGTCTTGGTATCTGTCTGAACCGTCAGGACCTGATGCTCATGCTGATGCGTTATACAGAATACATCGGTTACGACAGAGCGATCGATTTCGGCCGTTCCGATGATTTTTTGGACTATTTCGATGTTGATTACGATCATTGGGAGGCAGTCTGCTGGGCTGCGACCCACCGTATTCTGGAGGGCAGAGGCGAGCCCGGTGCACCGAAGGAAGAACGCATGATCGCTCCTTTGGAGAAGGCGACCCGCGCTGAGATCCTCCAGATGATCAATTACATGTATGAAGCAAATCATGTAAATAAGACTGCAAAACTTGCGAATGCACCTGCTCCCGTACCGATCCCCGTAAAGATCCTCGATGCATCGGTGAAATATCCGACCCTGAGTCAGGACGGCCAGCAGACCTTCACGGTAAAGACATCGACCAACGCTCAGTATCTGATGATCTACGGAGAGAGCGGCAATCTGGTCAAAAGATATCCTGCATATGGAAACAGCGTGGTCAGCGGCGGTTCCCGTATTTGGACTGTCAGCATGAATATCGCGTCAGCCGGCAACCGGTCCCTGGTGATCAAAGCAGGAAAGAGCACGACACCGGACGATGTCAGCAAGACCGTTAAGTTTACGGTCGTCGGAAAGAATATCCAGAGCGCAAAAGCCAAAGAAGCCTCGATCGCAAAGGATTCGACGCAGACCTTTACGGTCGTTACATCGGGAGATGTAAAGTATCTTTCACTTTATTCCGAAGACGGAAAGACGTTGGTGAAAACCTGGGCAGCTTCCGGCAACAGTACAGTCAGCGCTGATAATTTCCGTACATGGACCATCAGCAAGGCAATGGCTTCCGCGGGCGCCAGAAAACTGATCTTTAAAGGCGGAACGACAAACTCCACACCGGTAACGAATGCGGTGACCGTATCGTTTAATGTTGTAGATAAGGGCGTTGTCAGCGCTGCTGCGAAGTATTCGGCCATCACCAAAGGCTCGGTTCAGGGATTTACCGTTCAGACGACAGCGGATGCACAATATCTGATGCTTTATTCCGAGGATGGGAAGACTCTGGTAAAGACCTGGGCAGCATCCGGAAACAGCACAGTGAGCGGAAATACCAGGACATGGAGTGTAATGCAGACGATCGGCACGGCGGGTAGCCGCAAACTGGTCTTTAAATCAGGCAGCACAACGACACCTTCAGGCGTTACCAAGACTGTATCCTTTAATGTTGTAACCTCCGGAGTGCTCACCGCTTCGACGAAGTACCCGGCCATCACGAAGGGCACGGAGCAGACCTTTACGGTAACGACGACAGCGGATGCAAAGTATCTGACACTGTACTCCGAAGACGGCAAGACCTTCGTGGCGAGCTGGACAGCATCGTCTGCGAATAGTAAGGTGAGCGGAAATACCCGCACTTGGACCGTAAGCCAGAAGATCAGCACGACAGGCGACCGTAACCTGATCTTTAAGGCGGGAAGCACATCGACACCGACGGCAGGCATGAGAGCATCCGCATTCAAGGTGGTGGATACCGGCGTGATCAGCGCGTCGGCGAAATATGCTTCACTCTACAGCGGCAACCAGCAAACATTTACCGTTAAGACGACGGCAGATTGCAAATATCTGGTGGAATATGCTGAGGACGGTAAGACCGTAGTAAAGACATGGACAGCTTCTTCGAGCAACAGCACGGTGAGCGGAAACGTACGTACCTGGACGGTTAAGCAGGCGATCAATACGACCGGAAACCGTAACCTGATCTTTAAGGCAGGTTCGACTGCCACGCCGACGGCGGCTCAGCGGAGCGCCGGTTTTACGGTGAAATAGGAAATACAGATAGATAAACATGACCCTGACATACCGTGAAAATGGTACAGATGGGTGATAGCAAAAAGCCAACTCCTAAGTTATACTTAAAGTATAATGACGGAGAAGGCTTTTTTGCTTTATTCCGGTATTACAGTAAAACGAGGAGAAGGGGAATCATGAGAATAAGAGTGATCGGAAAACGGATCTCGGCGATGTTTCTTTCAGCGGTTATGGCAATCGCGACGGTTACGGTGGTTGCGCCGGCCGGTATCGGCACGCAGTCTGTTTCGGCTGCGGAAAAGCCGAAGACCGTCGCGGGGCTCAGCACCTCGGCGATCAAAGGCCCGGTAGCTGAGAAAACCTTCGATCCGGAGACGGGATCGACGAATCGCTGGGCAGGCAGTTATGTCTGGTATGGAAAGTACGACGGAACTCCGGTGAAGTACCGTGTCCTCAGCCCGAAGACCACGAAATACGGTGCGACCACAATGTTTTTGGACTGTGAAAACGTTTTGTACGAGGTGAAGTATGATGAAGACAAAGAGCCGAATTCCGGACAGACCTATCCGAATGAGTGGGACGGAAGCGATCTTAAGATCAGTCTGAACGGTCTGGATTTCCTTTGGAAAAATAAGGGCTTCACGGACCTGGAACGTTACGCGATCAAGGGAAGCACGATCGCCGGCCACCCGCGTATACAGGACAATGAAGCGGACGGATGTGTATACAGTCCTCTCAGTGATTTTGACGATTTTACGCCGCTGACCGGAGAGAAGATCTTTGTTCTGGATATCGGAGAAATGATCCCGCAGTATGGTTATTTTTTCCCGAGCAAGACCGGACTTGACGGAGATGCGTTTATGTGGTGGACCCGCTCTGCGCACAAACCGATCGTTCCTTCTTATGGATCGTGTGTCGGTTATGCTACGGGTTATGTATATTCGAACGGCCCGGTAAATGCAAGTGGCCTTTCCTGGCGTATCGGTGCCAGCCCTGCGTTTAACGTAGATCTGAACTCGGTGATCTTTTCGTCCGTGGTTTCCGGAACGGCCGGAAAGGATAATGCAGAATACAAACTGACATTGAAAGATAACAAAATAATTCTGACAGCTAAGCAACATGTCAGCGGGGATCTCACCAAGGCCTTGATCATTACGGATAAAACGGAGATTTCTCTGCGTTTACAGCTTTCCGGCGCAAATGCGGACAATGTAACACAGGTGTCGGTGCTGATCCTGGATAAGGAGTATAAGCCTGGTAATACAAACAATGCTAAGATCCTTCATTACGCGAAGGCGGACATTTCGGGAGGGTTGTCAGAACTTAAAACGATCGACACGGTAAGGTTCGAATTGCCCGTAAGTTTTAATCTTGACGATTGGGGAAGCAAATACTATGTATATGCGCTCGCTGAAGATGTAAATGACAGTCATGAATCGGATTATGCATGCGAGCCGGTTTTGCTTGCGAAACCTACAAAGTTCACAAGTGTGATCAACGCTTCCGTAAAATATCCTTCGATCACGAAGGGGACAGCACAGGAATTCGAGGTAACGACGACTTCCGACGTCCGGTATCTGATAATGAGTTCAGAGCGCGGGGAAAATGTAGAAAAGACTTGGGAGGCTTCAGGAAACAGCAAGATCGATTCTTACGGAAGACGGATCTGGAATGTGAGCTATGAGATCAATACCACCGGCGATCGAAAAATGATTTTCTACGGTGGAACAACAGATACAAAGCCGGCTTCGAATTCATATGCGGTACTGTTTAAGGTTGAGGACACCGGCGTAATCAGCGCATCCGCGAAAAACGCGGTGATTCCAAAAGGCGGCGAGCAGGTATTTACCGTGAAGACCACGTCGGATGCTAAATATCTGGTAGAATATGCGGAAGACGGAAACAAGGTAAAGACCTGGACCGCGGACAGCAGTAACAGTACGGTCAGCGGAAATGTACGTACCTGGACGGTTAAGCAGAATATCGCCACAGCGGGAAAGAGAACGCTTGCGTTCAGAGCGGGAACCACGTCGACACCGACCTCTGTGCAGAAAACGGCATCGTTTACGGTGGAAACGGTCTGGGTGATCAGTGCTTCCGCAAAGAACGCGACCATCGGTAAGGGCGGAACGCAGACCTTTACCGTGAAAACGACCTACAGCGCAGCTTATCTGATGCTCTACGCAGAAGGAGGAAATCTGGTAAAGACCTGGACGGCAGCCGGCAACAGCACCCGGTCGGGCGATACACGCACCTGGACTGTAGACCTGGCCATCGGATCGGTCGGAAACAGAGAACTTACGCTGAAGGCATGCAAGAGTATGACGCCGAAGGCCGGCCAGTCGCTGACGCCGAGCGCTCTGGGAAAGACCGTGAAGTTTGCAGTCGTTGAGAAGAAGATCGTCAGCGCGAGCGCAAAATATGCGGCGATCACCAAGTCGTCCGTGCAGGGCTTTACGGTGAAGACATCTTCCGATGTGAAGTATCTGATGCTGTACGCGGAAGACGGAAAGACCCTGGTAAAGAGTTGGGCAGCCTCCGGCAACAGCACGTTGGGAGCGGACAATATCCGCACATGGTATGTCATGCAGGCGATCAACACGGCAGGCAACCGGAAGCTGGTCTTCAAGGGCGGCGCATCCAACACTACGCCGATCACAAACGCAGCCACCGTATCGTTTAAGGTGGAGAATACCGGCGTGCTCACTGCATCCGCAAAAAATGCAACGATCACGAAGGGTTCGACGCAGACCTTTACCGTAACTACGACGGCGGACTGCAAATACCTGGCGGAATATGCTGAGAGCGGAAACTTTGTTACAAGTTGGACAGCGAACAGCAGCAACAGCAAGGTGAGCGGAAATGTTCGCACCTGGACTGTGACGCAGAAGATAAACACTGCCGGAAAGCGTACATTGACCTTTAAGGCAGGTGTTTCGTCACCTACGGCAGCGGAAAGAAACGTAAGTTTTACGGTCCAGTAGGTGACTGATAGGGATCAGCAAAGACCGGTGCAGCGACGGACTTGCGTCCGGTTCGGCTTTGCTGAAAAGGGTAGAGACTCGATTTATCCTATGTTATTCTGACCATGGAGTGTGTGATCCGACCGAGAGTCGGAATCCCATAACGGGTCGAAAAAACGGAGGTTGCAAAAATGAGAAGCAGAGTAGCAAAACGACTGCTGGCGATCCTGCTTTCGGTGATAACGGTTGCCGGAGTGCCGGCATTCTCGAACTTCTGTGAGTACGTGAATGCGGATACGATCGGGGAAGAGCCCGTGCCGGCGAAAACGATCGTCAGCGCGAAGGCGAAGAACGCTGCGGTTCTTAAGGGAACGGCACAGGAGTTTGAA
>ONPC01000132.1 GCA_900319565.1 uncultured Eubacteriales bacterium
ATGCGGCGGCCGAAGCCGAACTGGAATTTGCGACGGTCCAGGTGCCGTCGGGCCTGCCGCGCCTGATCACATTGACCTCCGAGAAGACAGCACGTTTCGTTCTGCTGGAGGAGATCATTGAGCAGAACATCGATAAACTCTTTTTGAATTACGATGTGATCTGCGCCTATCCTTACCGGATCACGCGGAATGCGGATCTGGATCTGGAGGAAGAAGAAGCGGAAGACCTGCTGGAGGAGATCGCCCGCCAGATCAAAAAACGTAAATGGGGACGCGCCATCCGCCTGGAAGTCCAAAGCGGCATGGATAAGCGGCTCCTGAAGACGCTGCAGAAACAACTGGCGCTGAAGCCCGAATGGGTCTATGCGCTGTCGGGACCGTTGGATCTGACCTTCCTGATGAAGTTAAGCTCTCTGGGTGGGTACGATCACCTGCGCAACAAGCCGTTTACTCCGAAGAAGTCCCCGATGTTCGATCCGAAGCTGGATATCTTCGAAAACATCAAAAAAGGCGACATCCTGATGCATCATCCCTACGAATCTTTTGACCCCGTTGTGGAATTCGTCCGCAAGGCGTCCGAGGATCCGGATGTACTGGCTATCAAGCAGACACTGTACCGTGTCAGCGGTAATTCGCCGATCATCGCAGCACTTGCGCGCGCGGCCGACAACGGCAAACAGGTGTCGGTCCTCGTGGAGTTGAAGGCACGTTTCGATGAAGAGAACAACATTAACTGGGCACGTATGCTGGAACATGCCGGCTGTCACGTTATCTACGGTCTGGTCGGCTTAAAAACGCACAGTAAGATCACGCTCGTCGTCCGCCGCGAGGAGGAGGGCGTGGTTCGCTATGTCCATCTGGGCACCGGCAACTATAACGACCAGACAGCGAAACTCTATACGGATATGGGCCTGTTTACCTGTAATTATGCGATCGGTGAGGATGCGACCGCTGTCTTTAATATGCTGAGCGGTTATTCCGAGCCCATGACGTGGAATAAGCTGGTCCTGGCTCCGCACTGGATGCGGGAGCGTTTCCTGTACCTGATCCGTCGTGAGACGAACCATGCATTGGAAGGCCGCAAGGGCCGGATCCTGGCAAAAATGAACTCCCTGTGTGATCAGGAGATCATCGATGCCCTCTATGAGGCGAACGCCGCCGGCGTTGAGATCCAGCTGGTCGTTCGTGGAATCTGCTGCCTGAAAGCCGGCGTTCCAGGCCTGTCGGAGCATATCCGCGTGATCTCCATCGTGGGCAATTTCCTCGAGCACAGCCGCATTTTCTGCTTCTACAACGACAATCAGGAAGAAGTCTATATGTCGAGCGCCGACTGGATGCCGCGTAACTTGGATCGCCGCGTGGAGATTCTGTTCCCGATCGAGGACGAGGAATTGAAGAAGCGTACGCTTTCGATCATGAACGTGCTGCTTTCGGATAACGGAAAAGCCCGCTGCATGCTGCCGGACGGCAGTTATGAGCGCCTGACGGCCCGCGGAAAGACGAAGGTGATCGCGCAGGAGTACTTCTGCAAAGAAGCTGCCCAGAAGGAAAAGGACATAAAAAAAGAAGCGGAAGGAACCGCCTCACATACCTTTAAGCCCAAAAGTTCCGTATGAATCGACAAGCGGGCACTTTCGTGCCCGCTTGAATTTGCAGTAATGGATTATGTTTATATCTATAAAAGGAGGAGGGCCGGCAGGTGTTAGCCACCGGCCTATTATGAAAAAATCAAAAAGTAAATCGATAAACTCGCTTACTTGATTTATCTTATGGCTTTAGTATAACGGCTATTCTTGAACATACCATGATAAAATTTTGAACAATTTTTGAACATTATCCGCGAGAGCGACATTTTTCGGGAACTTGTAAGAAAAGAGTAAGGAATATTGATTCGGGGTATGTTATCATAGGGCTTAGAAAATCAGAAACAGGACGTTTGGTACACAAACGGGGAACAAGGAGGATCAGTTTCAATGGCAGGAGAGAATATTCTGGTTGTTGACGATGAAAAGGAAATTGCGGATCTGGTGGAGATCTATCTGGTCAGCGAAGGATATCATGTTTTTAAGGCAACGAGCGCGCGCATGGGTCTGGCGATCCTGGAGAAAGAAAACATCCAGCTGGCGCTTTTGGACATCATGATGCCGGGGATGAACGGCCTGGAGATGTGTAAGACCATCCGCGAGACCAACAACATCCCGATCATCATGATCAGTGCGAAATCGACGGAGATCGATAAGATCGTGGGACTCGGAAACGGAGCGGATGACTACGTTACGAAACCGTTCAGCCCGCTGGAGCTGACCGCGCGCGTAAAGTCGCAGCTGCGCCGCTATATGCTGCTCAATCCTTCCAGTTCGAAAGAAGATACATCCGAGGTCACGAAGATCGAGGTGCGTGGTCTGGTCATGGATAAGATGACCCGTGAGGTCACCCTCTATGACGAAGAGATCAAACTGACTCCGATCGAGTTCGATATTCTCTTCCTCCTGGCGGAGAACGCTGGCCGCGTTTTCTCTACCGATGAGATCTTCGAGCATGTTTGGAAAGAGAAGGCTTACGAGGCCAATAATACCGTCATGGTGCACATCCGTCGCCTGCGCGGTAAACTTCAGGAGGATAAACTCCAGACGAAGATCATTACGACGGTCTGGGGTGTAGGATATAAGATCGAGAAGTAGGTCGTACTATGAGAGAAGATATGAAGCGGAGTTTTCGCGGCAAGATCGTGATCAATATCGCGATCGGAGCGGCGGTTTCTCTGGTTGTTTCGCTCGTTCTCATTTATAACATGGG
>ONPC01000030.1 GCA_900319565.1 uncultured Eubacteriales bacterium
CTACGGATTGATCTCGTATGCGTCCGCATTCGACGGAATCGGGCCGTTAACACGTTCGGTCGCCGAGGCGCGGCAGATCTACGAGGTGATGGCAGGACCGGATCCGATGGATGCCACCATGCGCGAGCCGTCCTATTTCCGGCCTTTGACAGAAGAAAGCCACGGCCGGCTGCGCGTCGGCGTGCTGGGCGGAGAAGCTTCTGCGGCGGCAGCAGTCCTGCGGCAGGATCCGGCATTTTCCGAAACATGCGAGATCCAAAACATCGAGATCCCCATGCTCGAGTATGCGGTCCCGACGTATTATATTCTGGCGTGCGCGCAGGCGGCTTCGAACCTCGCACGCTATGACGGCGTGCGTTACGGGTTCCGTGCAGACGGATGCGCCACCTTAGATCAAATGTACGAAAGAACGCAGGCAGAAGGCTTTTCGCCGGAGGTGCAGCGCCGTATCCGCATGGGACGGTTCGTCCTGGGTCAGGAGTCCTATCGGGACTGGTATGAGCAGGCGGCGCGTGTTCGCAGACGCATCTACGACCAGGTGCAGGAAGCATTTGCCGGGGTGGATGTGATCGTGTCCGAGACGCTTAAACGGCCGTATCCTACTGCTGCGTTTGCCGGAGACAGCGAGGCGTTCCTGGCCGGTTATGAGCAGGATAAACTGACTGTGCTTGCGAACCTGTGTGGTATTCCGGCCATCAGCGTGCCCACCGCAGCCTCGGGGGACGGTTCGCCGTTTGGCATCATGGTCATGGCCAATGCGGGCCGGGAGGCTGCGATGTTCGAGGTAGCGGGTCGGCTGGCTGCGCCTTTTGTTCCCTGCTTGGGCCCGACGCGTGAAGGGAGGGCCTGCCCATGAATAATTATGAGATCGTGATGGGACTGGAGGTCCACATCGAGCTGGCGACGCGGCATAAGATCTTCTGCCGCTGCAAAAATACATTTGCCAAACGGCCCAACAGCGTCGTCTGTCCGGTATGCCTGGGCCTGCCCGGAGCGCTTCCGGTGCTGAACCCGGAGGTGGTGTCCTGCGCGGTGCGCATGGGACTGGCGCTGCAGGGGGAACTGGATCGGGACAGCCGTTTCGACCGCAAGAACTATTTCTATCCGGACAATGCGACCGCCTACCAGATCACACAGTTCTACAGGCCCATACTGCGCGGCGGCGCGGTCTTGGTGCAAACCGGGGACGGGCATGAGACGGTCATCCGCATCCATGAGATGCATATGGAGGACGACGCGGGGAAACTGACGCATGATCCGGAAAACCATGTATCGCTCGTGGATTTCAACCGCAAGGGCGTACCGCTTCTGGAGATCGTGACGGAGCCGGATTTTCGCGATGCGGATCAGGTGATCGCATTTTTGGAGAAGATCCGCATGTTCGCACTGTATCTGGGCATCTCCGACGGAAAACTCCATGAGGGCTCCTTAAGGGCCGATGTGAACCTGTCCCTTCGGAAAGCGGGAACGGACGAACTCGGCGTCCGGACAGAGATGAAGAACCTGAATTCGTTCGTGAGCATCCGCCGCGCCATCGCCTACGAGGCGAAACGCCAGGAAGAGGTGCTCACGTCCGGAGAAAAAGTTGTATTTGAGACCCGCCGCTTTGACGAGGCGACCGGAACCACGAAGGTCATGCGGACGAAGGAAGAAGTCATGGATTACCGGTATTTTCCGGAGCCGGACCTGCTTCCGGTGCATCTGTCGGAGGCATACATCAATACGTTGAAAGAACAGATGCCGGAGTTTGCGCCGGAGAAGTCGATGCGCTATCAAAGCGCATACGGGCTCACAGAGGAAGAGGCGCGGATCCTGACGAAGCATCCCGCGACGGCGCAGCTGTTCGAGAAAACGCTAGAGTTGTGGACGGAGACAGGGGCTTCGCAGCTGACGGCCCGCCGCGCGAAGTCGCTCGCATCCCGCATCTGCGGAGATCTGATGTATCTGTGCCGTGAGAAACAGGCAGAGTCGGGAACGTGGAAGATAACGCCGGAAGCACTTTGCGAACTGCTTAAGATGCAGGAGGCGGGAACGATCACGGCAAAGACCGCGCGCGATGTTTTTGCGCTTATGTTTGACAAAGACATCCGACCTATGGTATATGTAAATGAGAATCATCTTTTGATAACAAAGGATGAGGATGCTTTGGCATCTGCAGTGGATGCAGTGATCAAAGCACAGGATAAATCGGTCTCGGACTACCTGTCCGGTAATGAAAAGGCGCTTTGGCATCTGCTGGGTTGCGTCATGAAAGAGACGAACGGGCAGGCAGACCCTGCGGCGGTGCGGCAGCTTTTACTCGCAAAACTGGCGCAGCTTAAGGGATAGATGTGGTGACCGAATGTTAAAAAGAAATGGATCTGCCGCGGTTATTCAGACGCGCGGTATAGACAGGAGGAAGGATTTTGGACAGCGGTGACATAATACGGCTCATCGTATTGATCATTTTGATCGGATTATCGGCGTTTTTCTCGTCGGCGGAGACCGCCATCATGACGGTAAATAAGATCCGTCTGCGGGCGCTGGCGGAAGAAGGAAATAAAAAGGCGAAGCGACTGCTCGCCGTTACGGAGGAGCCTTCGAAACTTTTGGGCGCCATCCTGATCGGCAACAACGTGGTGAACCTGTCGGCATCTTCCCTGGCGACTCTTTTTACTACGAAGGTGCTGGAGCAGAACTTCGGCTCGGGAGTAGCGGTCTATGCGGCCGGCATCGCAACCGGAGTTCTGACGCTGCTGGTGCTGGTGTTCGGTGAATTGACCCCGAAGACCCTGGCTACGGTCAAGGCGGAGAAAATGTCGCTCTTTTACGTCACGCCGATCTGCGCGCTGATGTGGATCCTGACGCCGCTCATCTTCATCACGAACGTGCTGGCGGGCGGAGTCCTGAAGCTTCTGGGCGTATCGAAAGACGACAAAGAGAAGGCCATCACCGAGCAGGAACTGCGTACCATCGTGGACGTGAGCCACGAAGAGGGCGTTTTGGAGACCGACGAAAAGAAGATGATCAACAACGTGGTAGACTTCGGCGACGCTAAGGCGAAGGACATCATGGTGCCGCGGGCCGACATGACCATGCTGGATGTGAACTGCAGCTATGCGGAGCTTCTGAAATGTTTTCGTGAGAACCGCTACACGCGTTTTCCGGTCTATGAGGATTCGAAGGATAACGTCATCGGCGTGCTGAATGTGAAGGACCTGCTGCTGATGAAGCCCGGACGGACGTTTTCCCTGCGCAGATACCTGCGGAAACCGCACTTCGTTTTCGAGAACCGCCGACTGGGTGAGATGCTGGCGCAGATGCGTGAGGGCGGGGTGAGCCTGTCCATCGTTTTGAACGAATACGGCGCGCCCGTGGGCATGATCACGCTGGAAGACATGCTGGAGGAGATCGTCGGGGAGATCCGTGACGAATACGACGAAGAGGAGAAGGACAGCATCCGGCAGATCGGGGAGCAGGAATACCTGATCGACGGGGCCATGAAGCTCGATGACATCAATGAACAGTTGGGACTGAAGCTTTCTTCGGAGGACTACGACTCCTTAGGCGGACTGATGATCGAGCTTTTGGATGCATTGCCCGCAGGCGGCGAGCGGATCAGCCACGAGGGCATCACCTATGTGGTGGAGAAAATGAACCGCAACCGCGTGGAGAAGGTGCGCCTCACGATCGAACCGCAGGAAGAAACAGATACCGAAAATACATGAAACAGGCGGTAAAACTGTTGACAAGAATATAAATTTGCGATATGATGTTAGTCGCATAATCATCGGGTCATTGCGCGATAAGCGCGCCGGATGAAGAATAATACGGCGACATTGCGAGGTTTCTTCGGAGACTGCGATGTTTATGCGCCAACTGGAAACGGAGGATAGTTTCATGAAGAAGATCAAGACATTGACGAAGAAGAGCCTGAAGGCATCTATGGTAAAGGGCGGCTGCGGCGAGTGCCAGACATCCTGCCAGTCCGCATGCAAGACTTCCTGTACGGTAGGCAATCAGAGCTGCGAGAACACAGACCGCTGAGTTTTGCCGCGGTTTCGGCAGGTTTAGGCGTATCGCATAGCCTCTTTGGAACGAGGTGTAAGGGCTGCTGCGCGTGCTTCGCGCGGCATCCCTTTATTCTTGTTTTTAGGGAAATGCGTTTGGGACGGCCTGCTTGGATTAGGAGGAGTTTTGATACATCAATATAAAAACAACGGATATAACATCGTTTTGGATGTAAATTCCGGGTCGGTCCACGTGATGGAGGACGTCGCTTACGACGCCGTAGCGCTGATCGAAGAAAGCGGCGCGGGTGCCGCTTACGATCACGACGCGATCACGAAGGAACTGGGTAAAAAATACGCCTACTCCGACATCATGGAGGCGCTGAATGAGATCGACGCCCTGGCGAAAGACGAACTGCTGTTCGCCGAGGACATTTACCGCGATTTCGTCATGGACTTCAAGAAGCGCAAGACGGTCGTGAAGGCGCTGTGCTTAAACGTGTCTCATGACTGTAACCTGGGCTGCAAATACTGCTTCGCGGGCGAAGGCGCTTACCATGGCTCCCGCGGACTCATGAGTTTTGAAGTCGGCAAGAAGGCGCTGGATTTCCTGGTAGCGAATTCCGGCCACCGCATCAACCTTGAGGTGGACTTCTTCGGCGGCGAGCCGCTCATGAACTGGGAGGTCGTTAAGCAGATCGTGGAGTACGGACGGAGCTTGGAGGAGCCATATCACAAAAAGTTCCGCTTCACACTGACGACGAACGGCGTGCTGGTGAACGAAGATGTCATGGAATTCTGCGATCGCGAGATGGCAAATGTGGTCATGTCCTTAGACGGACGCCGCGAGGTGAATGACCGTATGCGTCCGACGCGAAACGGAAAGAGCAGCTATGACATCATTGTCCCGAAGTTCCTGGAATTTGCCAAACGACGCGGCGATAAGAGTTACTTCATACGAGGTACTTTTACGCATTTCAATACGGATTTTGCCAATGACGTGATCCACTACGCGGATCTCGGATTTGATAAGCTGTCCATGGAGCCGGTGGTGGCTCAGCCCGGGGATCCCTATGCGATCACCGAGGAAGACCTTCCGAAGATCCTGGACGAATATGACCGCCTTGCGGTCGAATACATCAAACGGCGCAAAGAAGGGAAGGGCTTTCAGTTTTTCCACTTCAACATCGACCTGGATCACGGTCCCTGTGTTGCAAAGTGTCTGGCCGGCTGCGGTGCGGGCACGGAGTACCTGGGCGTGACTCCCTGGGGAGACCTCTATCCCTGCCACCAGTTTGTCGGACAGGAGGATTTCAAACTCGGCAACCTGGACGAAGGGATCGTAAACACGCAGCTTCGAGATGAATTTAAGCTCTGCAATGTTTACGCGAAGGAAAAATGCAAGAACTGTTTTGCGCGGTTTTACTGCAGCGGCGGCTGCGCGGCGAACTCGTACAACTTCCATCACAGCTTGACGGACGCGTACGACATCGGTTGCGTGATGCAGAAGAAGAGGATCGAGTGTGCGATCATGATCAAGGCCGCTCTTGCGGAAATGGATGAAAATGAAGAAATTACCGGGGACACCCCGGAATTACGGAGGTAATTAACCATGCGCGATAGTAAAGGATCCGGAGCTTTGAAACTGCTTTTCGGATTGATCCTGCTCGGTTTCATGGCGTTTGTTGCATTTGTTGGATTTGATACACCGCAGTACGGAAGTCTCTACGATGTGGACCTGGGCCTCGATCTGGCCGGCGGCGTATCCATCACCTACGAGGCGGAAGGTGATAATGTCGATTCCACTGCCATGGCCGATGCGAAAGAAAAACTTCGTAAAAGAGCCGAAGCGTATTCGACCGAAGCTTCCGTTTATCTGGAAGGCAGCAACCGTATCTGCGTTGATATCCCGAGCGTTAAGGACGCCAACAAGGTCCTGAAGGAACTCGGAACTCCCGGTAAGCTGGAGTTTAAGGATCCCGCCGGAAATATCGTTCTGAACCCGACTCATATCAAGAACGCGGAAGCGGCCTCTTACCGTCCGCAGACCGGTATGTCAAACGAGATCCAGTACGTTGTAATTCTGACACTGACCGAAGAGGGAAAAGACGTATTTGCTAAAGTGACAGAAGAGCAGGCAAAAGTAGGCGGATACATCTCCATCGTATACGACGGAGAGCCCGTCAGCCAACCGAGAGTTCATGAAAAGATCGACAGTGAAACCTGTGAGATCACCGGACTGGAGAACCTTGAAAGAGCTGAAAATCTGGCGACCACGATCCGTATCGGTGCTATTCCGGTAGAACTGCACGAAGTTCGTTCCGACGTCGTCGGCGCGAAATTGGGTCAGAAGGCGATCTCGACATCCCTTCTCGCAGGAGCAATCGGACTCGGCATCGTGATCCTGATCATGATCATCCTGTACCGTGTTCCCGGTATTGCTGCTTCACTGGCACTCCTTTGCTACGTGACCATGATGATCGTCGTTCTCGCAGGCTTTGACATTACGCTTACACTGCCCGGTATCGCCGGTATGATCCTATCCATAGGTATGGCCGTGGACGCGAATGTCATCATATTTGCACGTATTAAGGAGGAGATCGGACAGGGGGCTGCCGTTCGTACCGCGATCAACACCGGTTTCGCGAAAGCGCTGTCCGCGATCGTCGACGGTAACGTTACGACTTTGATTTCCGCGATCATTTTGAATATCCTGGGTTCCGGAACCGTTCGCGGTTTCGCACAGACCCTGGCTGTAGGTATCATCCTGTCCATGATCAGTTCCCTGGGTATTACCCGCCTGTTCCTGACCGCATTCTACGATCTGGGCGTAAAGGGTAAGGGAGCCTACGGCGAGACCAAAAAGACGACAAAACTCAACATCATCGGCAAACGTCCGATCTTCTTTTCGATCTCCGGCGCTGCTGTTGCTCTTTCGATCGGCCTGCTGATCTTCAATGCTTCAAAGGGCGATATGATGAATTACAGCATCGACTTTGTCGGCGGTACTTCCTCGACGATCGATCTGCCGAAAGAAATGACACTGGAAGAGATTCAGAATACGGTTGAGAAAAAGATCGCTGAGACGATCAATGATAACAAAGGCAATATTTCTTCTAACAAAGTCGTAGACAGTAAGCAGATCATTGTCCGCACGAAGACCCTGAGCCTGGAAGAACGTGAGGCAATGACGAACATGCTGAAGGCGGATTTCGGGGTAGCAGAGGACGGCATCCAGATGCAGAACATCTCCGCGACGATCGGTCAGGAGATGCGCCGCGATGCGCTGGTATCCGTTGCCGTTGCGACACTTTGTATGCTGCTTTATATCTGGTTCCGTTTCCGCAACCTGACGTTTGCAGCAGCATCCGTATTTACACTGCTTCATGATGTATTCGTTGTTATCCTGGCCTATCTGCTGTTCAACTGGACGGTCGGCACCACTTTCATCGCTTGTATGCTGACCATCGTCGGTTATTCGATCAACGCGACCATCGTTATCTTCGACCGTGTTCGTGAGAACCTCGCACTGGACAGCAACAAGAAGCTTGGCCTGAAGGATATCTTCAACCTGAGTATCAACCAGACCATGACACGAAGCATTTTCACATCCCTGACCACACTCATCATGGTCGTTGTTCTGGCCATCATCGGCGTTTCGGCGATCCGTGACTTCGCTCTGCCGCTCATCGTCGGCGTGCTTTGCGGTGGTTTCTCGTCCGTATGTATCGCAGGCGGCCTGGCTCATCTGATGATGCGCAAAAAGAGCACGGAGAACAACGCATAAGGAGACGGAATGTTTACGATTCGTACCGAAGACGGCGCGGCTCGGCGCGGAAGCTTTGCTACCGTGCACGGCGTGATCGAAACTCCTGTTTTTATGAATGTAGGAACGGCTGCCGCCATAAAAGGCGCCCTGTCTACGGAGGATCTGAAGACCATCCATACCCAGGTGCAGCTGTCCAATACATACCATCTGCATGTGCGGCCCGGTGACGAAGTGATCAAAAAACTCGGCGGCCTGCATAAGTTCATGGTTTGGGACCGGCCCATCCTGACGGACTCCGGCGGCTTTCAGGTGTTTTCCCTGGCAGGCCTGCGGAAGATCCGCGAAGAGGGTGTGACTTTCCACTCGCATGTGGACGGAAGGCTCATCTTTATGGGCCCCGAGGAAAGCATGCGGATCCAATCAAATCTGGCGTCGACCATAGCGATGGCGTTCGATGAATGTCCGCCGTCGAAAGCGGACCGCAAATACATCGAGGAGTCGGTGGCGCGTACCACGCGCTGGCTGAAACGGTGTAAGGAGGAAATGCATCGCCTGTCGCAGCTGCCGGATACGATCAATCCCGCCCAGATGCTGTTTGGCATTAACCAGGGCGGTGTTCTGGACGACATCCGGATCGCTCATGCGGAAGAGATCGCACAGCTTGATCTGGACGGTTATGCAGTCGGAGGACTGGCAGTCGGCGAGAGCCACGAAGAGATGTATCACATCTTGGACGTGACCGTGCCGCATCTGCCGAAGGAGAAGCCTCGTTATCTGATGGGCGTGGGCACTCCGGCCAATATCATCGAGGCGGTATACCGCGGCGTCGATTTCTTCGACTGTGTGTATCCGTCACGAAACGGTCGTCACGGCCACGTATATACGGACCGCGGCCGACTGAATTTAAAAAATGCGAAGTATGAGCTCGATGACCGGCCCATCGCAGAAGACTGCGACTGCCCGGTATGCCGGACCTACTCGCGCGCCTATATCCGCCACCTGCTGAAGGCCGGCGAGATGTTGGGCCTGCGGTTTTGCGTTATGCACAACCTGCATTATTACAATACCTTGATGGAGCAGATCCGTGACGCGATCTCGGAGCATCGCTTTGAGGCTTTCCGTAAGGAGAAACTGGAAAGTCTAGCCGGCGGTGAAGACGACTGACCCATCAACGTGACAAAGTATCGGAGGATGATTCAATGTTTGACAAGTTTTTGGCACTGGAAGCTCAGGCGGATCCGCAGGCAGGAGGCATGAACTGGATCGTTTTGATCGTGATCTACGGCGCATTTTTCTTTCTGCTGTACATGTTTATGTTCCGCCCTCAGAAAAAACAGCAAAAAGCGTTAAGAGAATTACTTTCTCAGCTTGAGATCGGCGATGTTGTATTGACGAGTTCAGGTTTTTATGGTACAATCATAGATATAGCAGACGACACTGTGATCGTCGAGTTTGGAAACAACAAAAACTGCCGCATTCCGATGCAGAAAACAGCGATCGTGGATTGCGAGAAGCAGGATAGTGGAAGCCAAACGGAGAGCAAATAGTTTAGTACCCTGGTAATCAAAATAATCTGGCATTCTGGAAGGGGAGGTGCTGAGTATGTTTCGTTTATTTGGTGGTAAGTCCAAGAAGACCTATGAAGAAAACAAACCGGTAGAGCGCAAGCGTAACTATGTGACCATGTTTACGTTTTCGCGTGATAAGGTTTATTTCCCGATCATTAATGCAGCGGGAACGGATGGCCGAACGATTTCTTTGTATGTCACGTTTTCTTTCCGGATCCTGGATATGGAGGAGTTCAGAAACAGTGATCCTACGGCGGCCGACATGATGGAAGAAATGGGCGAAACTTTAAAGCAGTACCGTCGTCAGTACCGAAGCATGGATCTGTACGCCGGAGGCGGAGCGATCATCTTAAAGCTCTGCACCGACCTTCTGGCGAAGTACTATCCCTGCGTTAGCGTGAGCGACGGACTCTGCGAAGTTGTCACCCTGGATAATGATTAAGTTCTCATAGAATTTTGCACAGCAGGCACAGCAATCATATGCTGTGCCTGATTCCGCTTTACGGGAGGTTTTTCGATGGCAGAAGAGAATAAAAAAGTCAAATTTCATATGCCCGGACTTCGGGGAAACCTGCCGCTGAATCTGTTGATGGTCAGCCTGCTGGATTCCTTCCCGGAGTATTTTCGCGAGGGCGTGGCATTCGCCTCGTTTTTCGGCGAGTTTCCGACTTCGCTTTGGGCCAGCGGCCGTTTTACGTTTGAAGACCAGTGCGACGCGGATTTCATCCGCCTGGCCGTCAAATCGGTCAATGAACTGGGCATCCCGGTGCGCTTCACCTACACGAACCCCACGATCACGAAGGAAGAACTGGAAGACCCTTACTGCAATTTCTGCCTTCAGGTCGGAGACAACGGCATGAACGAAGTACTGGTCACCTCGGACATCCTGGAGGAATATATCCGCAAGACCTACCCGGGTTACACGATCAACAGTTCAACCTGCAAGTGCCTTCGGAAACTTGAAGAAGTCGAAGCGGAGCTTAAAAAGGATTACGGTCTGGTAGTCCTGGACTACAATCTGAACCCGGATCTCGATACCATTTCGAAGATCTCGGATAAAGACCGCATTGAGATCCTGGTCAATCCCTGCTGTCGGCCGGACTGCCCGCGCCGGAAAGCGCACTACGCGCACATTGGCCAGTTGCACCGCCAGGTGCTGAAGAACCGCACGCTTCCGCCGGAGAAACAGGAACCGATCAAAACCTGGTACTGCGAGTACGGTGAGAAAAACACGCTCTTCGATGTTCTGGATTATCCGACGGTCATCTCCCCGGACGACATCTGGAACGTATACGTTCCCATGGGCTTTACGAATTTTAAGATCGAAGGCCGAACCGGAAACCTCTACAATCTGGTCGAGACCTACGTTTACTACCTGATCAAACCCGAATATCAGGGCCGGGCCCGCATTTTGCTTTATACAAATTTGGAAAGCACGGGCGTACTGCGTCATAACAAGCCCAGACGGGGCACCTGGCCGTAAAGTTTTTGAAAAAAAGACTTGAAATGCGAGTGGAAACGGGGTATCATAGAATGGATATCTTTTACAGGAGGCTCTGTTATGGAGTTTAAGGTAGCTTTGATTCCGGGTGACGGGATCGGTCCGGAGATCGTGACCGAGGCGTGTAAGGTTTTGGACCGCGTCGGCGAGGTTTACGGACATAAGTTTTTATATAAGAAACTTTTGATGGGCGGTTGCTCCATCGATGCATACGGGGTTCCGCTTACGGATGAGGCCGTAGCGGAGGCAAAAGCTTCCGACAGCGTGCTTCTCGGAGCCGTCGGCGGTAAGGTCGGCGAGAGTTCCTGGTATCAATTGCCCCCGAACCTCCGTCCGGAGGCCGGACTCTTAAAGATCCGCAAAGAGCTGGGACTGTTTGCAAACATTCGCCCGGCTTACCTTTATAAAGAACTGAAGGCAGCCTGCCCCTTGCGCGACGAGATCATCGGCGACGGTTTCGACCTGGTGATCATGCGAGAGCTCACCGGCGGCATTTATTTCGGCGAGCGTCACACCGAAGAGGTGAACGGCGTGAAGAAGGCCACCGATATCTGCACCTATGATGAAAACGAGATCCGCCGTATTGCGGTTAAGGGCTTCGAGATTGCGATGAAACGTCGTAAGAACGTAGTCAGCGTCGATAAGGCAAATGTCCTCGATACATCCCGTTTGTGGCGTAAGGTCGTGGAAGAGGTCGCTAAGGACTATCCCGAGGTTACCTACTCCCACATGCTTGTTGATAACTGCGCGATGCAGCTCGTCCGCGATCCCGGCCAGTTTGACGTCATCCTGACGGAGAACATGTTCGGTGACATCCTGTCCGACGAAGCCAGCATGGTGACCGGTTCCATCGGCATGCTGTCCAGCGCTTCCTTAAGTGAGACGAAGCTGGGCATGTACGAGCCGAGCCACGGTTCCGCGCCCGACATCGCAGGCAAAAACATTGCGAACCCGATCGCGACGATCCTGTCCGCAGCCATGATGCTTCGTTATTCCTTCGATCTGGATCGCGAGGCCGATGCGGTCGAAGCGGCCGTACAGAAAGTCCTGTCCGAAGGCTACCGCACCGTGGACATCATGTCCGAGGGTTGCACGCAGGTATCCACCACACAGATGGGCGACCTGATCGCAGAGCGTATTTGAGAATTCCCGGGAAGTGCTGCCGTATAGAGTTTTGCGGCCTGCGTCCCGAACCAACATAATAAACGGAGGTACAAAGATGAAAAGTGATGCCGTACGTCAGGGCATGCAACAGGCCCCGCATCGTTCTTTGTTCAATGCACTGGGACATACCGAAGAAGAGATGAAAAAACCCCTCATCGGTATCGTCAGTTCTTATAATGAGATCGTTCCGGGTCACATGAACCTGGATAAGATCGTCGAGGCAGTCAAACTCGGCGTGGCTATGGCCGGCGGTGTTCCGGTCGTGTTCCCCGCGATCGCCGTCTGCGACGGTATCGCCATGGGCCACATCGGCATGAAGTACTCCCTGGTCACCCGTGACCTGATCGCGGATTCCACCGAGTGTATGGCGAAAGCGCACCAGTTCGACGCTCTGGTCATGGTTCCGAACTGTGACAAAAACGTGCCCGGACTGCTTATGGCAGCGGCGCGCGTGAACGTTCCCACGATCTTCGTGTCCGGCGGCCCCATGCTTGCAGGACATGTTAAGGGCTGCAAGACCAGTCTTTCCTCCATGTTTGAAGCAGTCGGCGCATACGCTGCCGGCAAACTGACCGAAGAAGAAGTACGTGAGTACGAAGAAAAGACCTGCCCGACCTGCGGTTCCTGCTCCGGTATGTACACCGCGAACAGCATGAACTGCCTGACCGAAGCCATCGGTATGGGCCTTTCGGGCAATGGTACCATTCCCGCCGTATATTCCGAGCGTATCAAGCTCGCGAAGCATGCGGGCATGAAGATCGTCGAGCTGTGGCAGAAGAACATCCGCCCGCGCGACATCATGACCGAGAAAGCTTTCCACAACGCACTCACCGTAGATATGGCGCTAGGATGCTCCACGAACACGATGCTGCATTTGCCGGCGATCGCACGTGAAGCGGGCGTTACACTGAATGTGGATATCGCAAACGCGATCTCCGCGAAGACACCGAATTTGTGCCACCTGGCACCGGCAGGCCACACCTACATGGAAGACCTGAACGAAGCCGGCGGTGTCTATGCCGTTATGAATGAATTGAATAAGAAGAACCTGCTTTACACCGATCTGATCACCGTGACCGGTAAGACGGTCGGAGAGAATATCGCCGGACGCGTAAACCGCAATCCGGAGGTCATCCGTCCGATCGACAACCCGTACAGCGAGACCGGCGGTATTGCCGTACTGAAGGGCAACATTGCCCCGGACAGCGGTGTCGTTAAGCGCTCCGCAGTCGTTCCGGAGATGATGGTACACGAAGGACCTGCGCGCGTGTTCGACTGTGAAGAGGATGCGATCGCTGCCATCAAGGGCGGTAAGATCGTTGCAGGCGACGTCGTCGTCATCCGTTATGAAGGACCGAAGGGCGGTCCCGGTATGCGTGAGATGCTGAACCCGACCTCCGCGATCGCGGGCATGGGCCTCGGCTCCTCTGTTGCGCTGATCACCGATGGACGTTTCTCCGGTGCGAGCCGCGGCGCCAGCATTGGCCACGTGAGTCCGGAAGCTGCAGTCGGCGGACCGATCGCCCTGATCCACGAAGGCGATATCATCCGGATCGATATCCCGGCGAACACTCTCGACGTTCTGGTTCCCGACGAAGAACTGGAAGCGCGTCGTAAGGAATGGAAGCCGCGTGAGCCGAAGGTAAAAGAAGGCTATCTGGCTCGTTATGAGAAGATGGTCACCTCCGCAAATCTCGGCGCGGTTTTGATCTAAGAAACGTATTTTGGTCTGCGAAGCGGACCGTGTACATAAAAAGAAGGAGACAATCATGTTATTATCAGGTTCCGAAATCGTAGTAGAGTGCCTGAAAGAGCAGGGCGTTGATACCGTATTCGGCTATCCGGGCGGCACGATCCTGAACATCTACGATGCTCTTTATAAGCATTCCGACGAAATCACACATATTCTGACATCCCATGAGCAGGGTGCTGCGCATGCAGCGGACGGTTATGCCCGCGCGACCGGTAAGGTCGGCGTATGCTTCGCAACTTCCGGCCCCGGCGCGACGAACCTTGTTACCGGTATCGCAACGGCTTACATGGACTCGATCCCCGTCGTTGCCATTACGGCCAATGTAGCCGTTAACCTTCTGGGCCGCGACACGTTCCAGGAGATCGACATCGCCGGCGTGACCATGCCCATTACCAAACACAATTACATCGTTAAGGATATCAACCTCCTGGCAGATACGCTTCGCGCTGCTTTCCGCATTGCGAAGACCGGCCGTCCCGGCCCTGTCCTGGTAGATATAACGAAGGATGTTACTGCAGCCACCTGCGAGTATACACCGGTGGTTCCGAAGCCCATCCTGCCGAAGACATCCGAGATCCGTGAGGATGCTCTCGATGCGGCAGCAAAGGCCATCCTGAGCGCAAAGAAGCCGTTCATTTTCGTCGGCGGCGGCGCGATCGCATCCGGCGCATCGGAACAGGTGCGTGAACTCGCACACTTGATCGAAGCACCCGTTTGTGACACCCTGATGGGTAAGGGCGCATTCGACGGCGAGGATCCGCTGTACACCGGCATGCTCGGCATGCACGGAACCAAGGCTTCCAACTTGGGCGTTTCCAAGTGCGACCTTCTGATCTCTCTGGGCGTTCGTTTCAGCGATCGTATCACGGGAAACACGAAGACGTTCGCGCGTGACGCTAAGATCCTGCAGATCGATGTCGATGCTGCGGAGATCAACAAAAACATTCAGACGGATGTTGCCGTGGTAGGAGACTTAAAGGAGGCGCTGATCCGCCTTCTGGCGAAACTCTCCCCCATGGAGCATAAGGCTTGGGTCGCTGAGATCCAGGGCATTAAGGCTGAGCATCCGCTTTCATACGATACATCCGTGCTTTCCGGTCCGTACATTATGGAGACCATCTATAAAGTGACCGGCGGCAACGCCATCATTACGACCGATGTCGGCCAGCATCAGATGTGGGCCGCACAGTATGCGAAGTACCGCTCCCCGAGAACCTTCCTGTCCTCCGGCGGTTGCGGAACCATGGGCTTCGGCCTGGGCGCATCCATCGGAGCGAAGATGGGCTGCAAGGATAAGACCGTCATCAACATTGCAGGAGACGGATGCTTCCGTATGAATATGAATGAGATCGCTACCGCGACGCGTTACAACATCCCTGTGATTCAGATCGTTATGAACAACCATGTTCTGGGTATGGTTCGCCAGTGGCAGACCCTGTTCTACGGACAGCGTTATTCCAACACCGTCCTGAACGACCAGGTGGATTTCGTAAAGATCTCGGAAGGCATGGGCGCAAAAGCGTACCGCGTAACGAAGAAGGAAGAGTTTGAACCGACCCTGATCGAGGCCATCAAGCTCAACATTCCCGTAGTGATCGAATGTGTGATCGACAGTGATGACAAGGTATTCCCGATGGTAGCACCGGGCGGCGCCATTGCCGACTGCTTCGACAACGAAGATTTACAGAAGAAAAATAATTAAAAAAGCATTTGGAGGATACCATGGGTAGAATTTACAACTTTTCAGCCGGTCCGGCGGTATTACCGGAGGAAGTTTTACAGCAGGCAGCAGCAGACATGATGGATTACCACGGTTGCGGAATGTCCGTAATGGAGATGAGCCATCGTTCAAAGATGTTCCAGGAGATCATCGATGAGGCAGAGAAAGACCTCCGCACACTGATGAACATTCCGGATAACTACAAGGTTCTGTTCCTGCAGGGCGGTGCTTCACTGCAGTTCGCTATGATCCCGCTCAACCTGATGAAGAACAAAAAGGCTGATTATATCGTGACCGGCCAGTGGGCTAAGAAAGCATACCAGGAAGCTAAGAAGTACGGTGATGTTGTTGCAGTTGCATCCAGCGCCGACAAGACCTTCTCCTACATTCCGGATTGCTCCGACCTCCCCATCCGTGAGGACGCTGATTACGTTTACATTTGCGAAAACAACACCATCTACGGAACCAAGTTCCACACATTGCCCAACACCAAGGGTAAGGACCTGATCTCCGACGTATCCTCTTGCTTCCTGTCCGAGCCGGTAGACGTAACCAAATACGGCATGATCTACGGCGGCGTACAGAAGAACGTAGGACCTGCCGGTCTCGTGATCGCGATCATCCGCGAGGATCTCATTCCCGAGACCGTTGAGGATACCGTTCCGACCATGTTGCAGTATAAGATCCATGTAGACAATGGTTCCATGTACAACACCCCAAACTGCTGGGCCATCTACATCTGCGGCCTGGTATTCAAGTGGCTGCTTAAGAACGGCGGACTTGAGGCTATGCAGAAGAGAAATATCGAGAAGGCGAAGATCCTCTACGATTTCCTCGATCAGAGTAAGCTCTTCAAGGGTACTGTTGAGCCCGCTTCCCGTTCTCTTATGAACGTTCCGTTTGTAACCGGTAACGAAGAACTCGATGCGAAGTTCGTTAAAGAGGCAAAGGCAGCCGGCTTCGAGAACCTGAAGGGTCACAGAACCGTCGGCGGCATGCGCGCCAGCATCTACAACGCTATGCCGAAGGCAGGCGTTGAGGCACTCGTAGCTTTCATGAAGAAGTTTGAAGAGGAGAACGCATAATGAATAAGGTACATTGGATACACTGCCTGAACCCGATCGCTAAGGTCGGCCTGAATAATCTTCCCGAGAATTACGCTCTGACCGACGTCGTTGCAGAAGCAGACGGCATTCTGGTCCGCAGCGCTAAGATGCACGACATGGAGCTTCCGGAGAACCTTCTAGCAATCGCAAGAGCCGGTGCCGGAACCAACAACATCCCGCTCGACGTTTGCGCCGAGAAGGGTATCGTCGTATTCAACACACCGGGTGCAAACGCAAACGGTGTTAAGGAACTCGTGATCGCAGGCATGCTGCTCGCAGCCCGCGACATCCACGGTGGTTTGAACTGGGTTGCTTCCGATGCGACAGATGCTGACATCGCGAAGACCGCAGAGAAAGAAAAGAAGATCTTCGCAGGAACCGAGATCAAGGGCAAGAAGCTCGGTATCATCGGTCTGGGCGCCATCGGCGTACTGGTTGCAAACGCAGCCGTACATCTCGGCATGGAAGTTTACGGATGCGATCCGTACCTGTCCGTTAACAACGCTTTGCAGCTGTCCCGCGACGTTAAGGTCGTAAAGAGTTACGATGATATTTACGAGATCTGCGATTTCATCACCGTACACGTTCCGCTTCTGGATTCCACGAAGAACCTGATCAATGCGGATGCCATCGCTAAGATGAAGGACGGCGTTGTTGTGATCAATTGCGCTCGTGACCTCGTTGTAGATGAGCCCGCTATGCTGCAGGCACTCGAGGCAGGCAAGGTACGCAAGTACGTTTCTGACTTCCCGAACGCTACCACCGCCGGTAAGAAGGGCGTGATCCTGACCCCTCACCTGGGTGCTTCCACCGAAGAGTCCGAGGACAACTGCGCAGTTATGGCAGTAGATGAGATCGTGGACTACTTAGACAACGGTAACATCCGCAACTCCGTAAACTACCCGGCATGTACGCTCGGTAAGCTTACTCACGCTGCACGTGTGACCGTAGCTCACAAGAACGTTCCCAACGTAATCAGCAAGTTCACCGCACTGGCAGGTGAGAGCGGCATCAACATCGAGCAGATGGTATCTGCAAGCCGCGGCGAGTACTCCTATGCGATCTACGATGTAAACTCCAAAGTCAGCGAAGACTTCGTAGAAAAGGCATCCGCGATCGACGGCGTACTGAAGGTAAGAGTCATTGAAAAGTGAGTGATACTAGAACATACATGAGCCATACCGATTTCCGAAGGAAATCGAAAGGATGGCGAATGAATGTAGTATCACGAACTCAAAATAGTATATAATCTGCGATTCTCCAATGCGGCAAATGTATTGGAGAATCCGTTTTTTGGAGGAAATAATGGCAATCGTTAGACCGTTTTGCGGTGTTCGTCCCGCAAAAGAAGTTGTGGCTGAGGTCGCAGCGCTTCCCTATGACGTTTATAACCGTGAGGAAGCCGCAGCAGCGGTAAAGGGACATCCGCTCTCATTTTTGAACATTGACCGCGCGGAAACACAGTTCGATGCGTCGGTGGACACCTACGCCGACTGCGTATATGAGAAGGCGAAGGAGATGCTGAACGCGCAGATCGCGGACGGCACCTATGTGACCGATGAGACTCCGTGCTTTTATGTGTACCGTCTGATCATGGACGGCCGTGCACAGACCGGTATCGTCGGCTGCAGCAGCGTAGATGACTATGTGAATAATGTGATCAAAAAGCACGAGAATACCCGCGCGGATAAAGAGCTGGACCGCATTCGCCACGTGGACACGTGCAGTGCGCAGACCGGCCCGATCTTTTTGGCTTACCGCTCGAACGCGCAGATCGCGCAGATCACCGCACAGGTGATGCAGGAAGAGCCGCTTTACGATTTCACGGCCGATGACGGCATCTCCCATACGATCTGGAAGATCGCGGATCCCGTGCTCGTAGCGCGCCTGGCCCAGGCATTTGAAGAAGTGGAGAACACTTACATCGCAGACGGCCACCACCGCGCAGCATCGGCGGTAAAGGTAGGCCTGAAGCGCCGCAGCGAGAACCCCGGCTACACCGGAAGCGAAGAGTTCAACTTCTTCCTGTCCGTGCTGTTCCCGGAGGATGAACTCATGATCCTGCCGTATAACCGTGTCGTTGCGGACCTGAACGGACGCACGAAGGAAGAGTTTTTGAAGGCTCTGACCGATGCCGGCTTCACCTATGAAAAGAGTGCAGCGCCGGTCGCACCTGCAAAACCCATGACCTTCGGTATGTTCCTGGATGATGAATGGTATGTTCTGACTGCAGCCCCGTCCATGGGCAGCGACGATCCGGTAAAGGGTCTGGACGTTTCCGTCCTGCAGGACCACCTTCTGGATCCGATCCTCGGGATCAAAGATCCGCGCGTGGATAAGCGCATCGATTTCATCGGCGGCATCCGCGGCCTGAATGAACTGGAGCGCCGTGTTCACACCGACATGACGGTAGCATTTTCCATGTATGCTACGACGATCTCCCAGCTGTTTGACGTTGCGGACGCAGGGCTTCTGATGCCTCCGAAGTCGACCTGGTTTGAGCCGAAGCTGCGTAGCGGACTGCTCATTCATAAGATCTGAGATCGACCGGTAAAGGAATTAACAGAAAGACAGGCCGGACGCTGCAGATGTAACGCAGAGGACCGGCCATGAAATAACGAGGTACGGCATGGAGAAAATCTGGCGGGTACGCGCGAATAAGGTAGATTTTGACGGCTTTTCGAAGGAACTGGGGGTCTCCCCCTATCTGGTACGGATCCTGGCGAATCGCGGCCTGACGACCGTCGGGGCGATGCGCGCATTTCTGAATGCGGATCCGCTGAGTCTTCATGATCCCTCGCGCCTGCCGGATGCGCTTCATGCCGTTTCTTTGCTTTCGGAGGCTCTGGAAAACGGAAAAAAGATCCGCATTTTGGGCGACTACGATATCGATGGTGTATGCTCTGTCACGATCCTGTACCGCAGCCTGTGCAAACTGGCGCGCGAAGGCACAGTGGACTGGCAGGTGCCGCACCGCATCGAGGATGGTTTCGGCCTGAACCCGAGGATCATTGAAACGGCACATGAAGACGGAGTGGATCTTTTGCTCACCTGCGATAACGGGATCGCTGCAGCGGCGGAAGTGAAGATGGCACGCGAACTGGGCATGACCGTCGTGGTGACGGATCATCATGAGGTCCCCCAGAACGGCGGCAGCCTGCCTTATGCCGATGCGGTGGTAGATCCGAAACGAGAAGACAACGAATATCCGTTTTCCGGCATTTGCGGGGCAGTCGTTGCATGGAAACTCATGCAGGTCCTGTACGACCACACGCAAGGGCACACCTCGCGTGAACTGTGGCCGTTGATCGAATTTGCCGCGATCGCGACCGTGGGCGACGTCATGGATCTTCTGGATGAAAACCGGACCATGGTGCAGATGGGGCTTACACGCATCCGCCAAAACCACGGCTCGGAGTTTTTGGGGCTGCAGGCGCTCATGGAGGCCTGCGAATTGGATCCCGATACCTTCAGCAGTTACCAGATCGGTTTCGTTTTAGGCCCCACCTTAAACGCCGGAGGACGTCTGGAAACGGCAGAAAAAGCAGTCCGTCTGTTTATCACGGAAGATGTGGCAACGACGCGGGCTCTGGCAAAAGAACTTCATGAACTGAATACCCGCCGCAAGCAGATGACGGAAGAGGCCGTGCAGGCGGCAGTTTCGCAGATCGGCCCGCCGGATACGCTTTTGCCGAATGCAGACCGTGTGCTGGTGGTATACCTTCCCGACTGTCACGAGAGTGTGGCCGGCATCGTGGCCGGGCGCATCCGTGAATTCTATTACCGTCCGACCTTCGTGCTTACGAAAGCAAAAGAAGGCCTGAAAGGCTCCGGCCGTTCCATCCCGGGCTATGATATGTTTCACTCGATGGAGCAGGTTGGGCAGTACCTGACGAAGTTCGGCGGCCACGAGATGGCAGCCGGTCTGTCCCTGACGGAGGAAAACCTGGATCCCTTCCGGCGCGCCATCAACGAACACTGCAAGCTCACAGAGGACGAACTGCGGGAGAAGATCTGGATCGACATCCCCATGCCGGCTTCCTATGTCAACGTTTCCCTGTTGGAGGAGATGCGCCTTTTGGAACCTTTCGGAAAGGGCAATGAAGCTCCGACTTTCGCGGAGAAGGATCTGACCATCCTGCGCATAAACCGCATGGGCAAGGAGCAGCAGTATCTGCGCTTCGAACTGCGGTCCGCGAACGGATTTCGCTTTAACGTTCCGTTTTTCGGGGATTCCAAGACCCTGGAGGCGGATGCGATCCGCGCCTGTGGGCAGGAAGCATGGAACAGGGCGCTGATGGGGCTGACAAACGATATGCTCCTGCAGATCATATACACGCCGTCGCTGGGTTCTTTCCGCGGTGAGGTGCAGATCAATTACCGCCTGAAACAGTACCAATTTGTAAAAAAATCTTGAAAAAAAGCGGTATAAATATTATACTGATAGAAATATAGAAAAATGATCGCGGCCGCATGCGCAGGCCGTCACGCATCCGCCTTTTTACCGCACCTGAGTGGTGCAGGAAAAGAGAATGCGTAAATCGCGCAAATCCGAAAGAAGGAGAGAAACAGTCATGTCGGACGAACTGAAAAGCAAAATTGAATCCGATGCCGAACACGTTTTGGCACCCGTGGAACGAATCTCCCTTCTGGAGGACCATGTGAAACAGGCCGGACGTGAACTGCAGGACGAACAGACGAAGCAGGCCGATGACCGGAAACAAACGATCCAGGCATCACAGAACCTCGAAGACTTCCTGGCGAACTGCATGAGCCGTCATGCGATGGATAACAAGACGCCGGAAGAACTTCGCGCTCTTTTGATGGAGATCATCAAGGCATACCATCCCTCGGATGACCTGACCCTGATCGAAAAAGCATACGATACCGCAGCGAAGATGCATGCGGAGCAGAAGCGCCGTTCCGGCGACCCGTATATCATCCATCCCTTAAGCGTTGCGATCATCCTGGCCAGCCTCCAGCTGGATAAGGAGACCATCGCCGCAGGCCTTTTACATGACGTCGTAGAAGATACGCCGTATACCGACGAGGACATGCGCCGCGAGTTCGGCGACGAAGTTGCGTCTCTGGTGGATGGCGTTACCAAACTGGAAAAAGTCAGCATCGGCAACGATAAAGTCGAACGCCAGGCGGAAAACCTGCGAAAGATGTTCCTCGCGATGGCAAAGGATATCCGTGTCATCCTGATCAAACTCGCCGACCGCTTGAATAACATGCGAACGCTTCAGTACATGTCGGAAGCGAAGCAGAAGGAGATCGCCCGGGAGACGATGGAGATCTATTCACCCATTGCCCACCGGCTCGGTATTTCGAAGATCAAGATCGAGCTCGACGACCTGTCCTTAAAATATCTGGAGCCCGAGGTCTACTACGACCTGGTGGAGAAGATCGCCCTGCGCCGCAACGAGCGCGAGGACTATGTCAAAGGCATCGTGGAGGAAGTCGCGAAGCACATCGCGGACGCCGGCATCAAGGCGACCGTGGACGGGCGCGTGAAGCACTTCTTCAGTATCTACAAAAAGATGAAAAACCAGAACAAATCGCTGGATGAGATCTACGATCTCTTTGCGGTGCGCATCCTCGTGGACAGCGTGAAGGACTGCTACGCCGCGCTCGGTGTCATCCACGGTTTGTACAATCCCATCCCTTCCCGGATCAAGGATTACATCGCCATGCCGAAACCCAATATGTATCAGTCGTTACACACCACGCTGATCAGCAACACGGGACGGCCGTTCGAGATCCAGATCCGCACCTATGAGATGCACCGTACCGCAGAATACGGTATCGCGGCGCACTGGAAGTATAAAGAGGCGCAGTCCGGCGTGAAGACCGAAGCGGGCGAGGAAGCAAAGCTCGGCTGGCTTCGTGAGATCCTGGAGTGGCAGAAGGAGGAGACCGACAACAAGCAGTTCATGAACCTCGTAAAGAGCGACCTGGACCTGTTCTCGGATACCGTATTCTGTTTTACGCCGACCGGTGACGTGAAGAACCTGCGAAAGGGTTCCACGCCTATCGATTTCGCCTATGCGGTCCATTCGAACGTGGGTAACACCATGGTCGGCTGCCGTATCAACGAGAAGATCATGCCCATCGACACGGAGCTTCAGAACGGCGACCGCGTCGAGATCATCTGTTCGCCGAATTCGCACGGACCTTCCCGTGACTGGCTCTCGATCGTTAAGAGCACACAGGCGAAAAACAAGATCAATATGTGGTTTAAGCAGCAGTTCAAGGAGGAGAACATTGTCCGCGGACGTGAACTGGTGCAGCAATATATCAAGTCCAAAGGCTGGACGGCGTCGGATCTGGTCCGCCCGGAATTTATCGACAAGGTACTGGCGAAATACGGTTTCCGCGACTGGGATCCGGTGTTGGCGGCGATCGGTCACGGCGGCCTGAAGGAAGGCCAGGTGGTGAACCGTCTGGCAGAAGAACTCGAGAAAAAGAGAAAGCGGGAGATGACCGACGCACAGGTCCTCGAGAGCATCTCCGAGACCGCGAAGGAACGCGTGATCCCGCAGTCCTCCCGTCATAAGGGAGGAATCCTCGTAAAAGGCCGGGAGGATCTGGCAGTCCGCTTTTCGAAATGTTGTTCTCCGGTTCCCGGGGATGACATCGTCGGCTTCGTGACCCGTGGCCGCGGTATCTCCGTTCACCGCGCGGACTGCGTAAATATCGTGAACCTGCCGGAGGCGGAAAAAAGCCGTCTGATCGAGGCGAGCTGGCAGGCCGGCGACGAGAAATCCGGCGAGACCTACGTCACCGAGATCGTGATCTATATGTATAATCGGCTGGGACTCATGGTGGACATCTCGAAGGTATTTACCGAGGAAGAGATCGATATTCTGTCCATGATCTCCCGCGTGAACAAACAGGGCATCGTGACCATCATCATGTCCTTCGAGATCGGCGGAAAGGCCGAACTCAAACATCTATTCGACAAATTGCATAACGTCACGGGCGTTATCGATGTAGAACGCACCAAGGGCTGAGAGGGTATCATCGTACAGGGCCTGGCTAAATGCGGCCCCTGCCAGAGAAGGTTTTGAAGTGCAAAGCCTTATGCGATGATGCCCTCCGCTTTATTTCCGTAAAGCGGCCCGGCTTTTACCCCGGAGAGGACGGGGCACACCCCATGAGAGGAGAAACGAACTATGGCAACCACGGATACGAACGAAACGAGCGCGCAGGCGAAATTCAAGATCGTGCAGCTGACGGTCGGGGAACTGGCCGAAAACTGCTACCTGTTTATCAATGAGCAGACGAAGGAGGGTTTTATCGTCGATCCGGGCGATGAAGCTTCGCGCATCGGCGTGCGTGTTGCGCACGAGCAGATGACGCCGAAGGCGATCCTTTTGACGCACGGACATTTCGACCATTTTCTGGCGGCCGATGAGCTGGCGAAACGGTACGAGATTCCGATCCTGATCCACGAGGCGGACGCCGCTTTGCTGGAGGATCCGAATGGGAACCTTGCGCTGCCGTTTTTCGGCATGCGTTCGACGCTGAAAGCGGACCGCACGTTTGCGGACGGCGAGATCCTCTCACTGGCGGGATACGATTTCAAGGTCATTCATACTCCGGGCCATACCCGCGGCAGCGCCTGTTTTTATCAGGAGGAACTGGGCATCTGTTTTTCCGGTGACACACTGTTTTGCGAGTCGCTCGGACGCACGGATTTTCCGGGCGGCAGCGTAAAGGACATCGTGGCCAGCATCTGCAAGAGACTGCTGCTTGCATTGCCCGAGAACACGGTCGTATATCCCGGACACAACGAGCAGACGACCATCGAACATGAGAAGAAATACAATCCGACCGTTCCGTATCTGGCACGGTTTACAAAGGATTGATCATCGATAAAGCGACTTGAAGGAGAAGACCAATATGATCATCGGTCTGGATCGGACAGAAAGTGAATATATGGTACGTGGTCTGGTGATGGCGTTTTTCCCGCATCAGGAGTTTGGCGTGGACCTGACTCCGGCGGTGGATCTTGCGCCGGAGCAGAAGAAGGACCGCCTCCAGATCGAACATAACCGCGTAACCTATTATGACGCGGAGGGGAGAACATACACGGAGGACTACGTGCGTCCGAGTGAATGCAGCGCGGACCATGAATGGAAAGAGGCAGAGACGGACGCAGAGGCTGAAGAAACCGAAACTTCGGGGACGAAGATCCCGATCGAGGACTGTCGTGCCCTTGAGAGGGCCGTATTCGAGGTTTTGGGCCGTGCAACGCATATTTCTCTGCCCTGGGGCATTCTGTCCGGTGTGAGGCCTACAAAGCTTCCTATGGCCATGCTGCGTGAAGGCATGGAGGAGGCGGACATCCGAAACCGCCTGGAGAACGAATATCGAATCTCCCCGGAGAAGGCGGCGACCGCGACGGACATCGCCCGCCGCGAACTGAAGTTACTGAATGAGATCGACTATAAAAACGGGTACAGCCTGTACATCGGTATTCCGTTCTGCCCGTCCATCTGTTTGTATTGCTCGTTTTCCGCCTACCCGCTGGCGGCGTGGAAGACTCGGGTGGACGACTATCTGGACGCGCTGGAGCTGGAAATGATCGCCGCAGGCGAGATGTTTAAGGACCGCATCCTGCAGGCTGTTTACATCGGCGGCGGAACGCCGACCTCGCTGACGCCGCAGCAGCTGACCAGGCTGTGCGCCATGGTACATAAGTATTTCGACTTCAGCCACGTGCGTGAGTTTACGATCGAAGCCGGCCGACCGGACAGCATTGACCGCGACAAACTGTTTGCGATCAAAGAAGGCGGGGCGGACCGCATCTCGGTGAACCCGCAGAGCATGCAACAGCGCACGCTGGATCTGATCGGACGGCGGCACACTGTGGAGCAGATCGTGGATACCTTCCACATGGCGCGCGAGATGGGCTTCGACAACATCAACATGGACATCATCCTGGGTTTGCCCGGTGAGACGGAGGCGGACGTGGCGGACACCTTGCAGAAGATCGCGGCGCTAAAGCCCGATAACCTGACCGTGCACTCTCTGGCGATCAAACGCGCGGCGCGGCTGAACATCTTTTGGGAGCAGTTCTCCCATATGGAGATGAAGAACAGCGACGCGACCATGCAGCTCGCCTACCAAACGGCGGCGCAGATGGGCATGAACCCGTACTATCTGTACCGGCAGAAAAACATGGCGGGAAACTTCGAGAACGTCGGTTTTGCAAGACCGGGTAAGGAAGGACTCTACAACATCCTGATCATGGAGGAGGTGCAGTCCATCGTGGCCCTGGGCGCCGGCGCCTCGACGAAGGCGGTCTTTGCAGACGGCCATATCGAGCGCTGCGAGAATGTGAAAGAGGTCGGCAATTACATCGACCGCATCGACGAGATGATCGAGCGAAAGCATAAGCTGTTCTTGCAAGAAAAGAGCAGATAAGGTATAATAAAAGATGGCGTATTATTTCCGGACGGGAAAAACGCCGAGAATCGTTTCAGAAAGAGTAAGGCCTGCGAGGCAGACCTTGATATGTATTTCTATGAGTAAAATCCGAATTTGGTGCGACAGCACGTGCGATCTAAGTAAAGAACAACTAAAGCAACATCAGATCACGATGTTTCCGCTTTGCGTGATCCTGGGAGATGAAACACGTCTCGACGGGGTGGACATTACCCCTGAAGAGATCTACAAATGGTCGGATGCGCATAAGACGACGCCGAAGACTGCGGCGATCACCTTCGGTGTGGTCGAAGACGCGATCCGTGCGGCGAAGGAAGCCGATGACGAAGTGATCTTCATCGGCATCTCCTCGAAGATGAGTACGACCAACAACGTCATGAACATGGCGGCGCAGGAGTTAGAATACGACAAACTGCACGTGTTCGATTCCCGCAACCTTTCGACCGGAATCGGTCTGCAGGTCCTTTACGCCGCACGTCTGGCTGAAGAAGGAAAGAGCGCTGCGCAGATTCTGGATTCGCTGGAGAAACGCGTGGATGACGTTCGTGCCAGTTTCATCGTCGATACGCTGGTCTACCTGTCCCGCGGCGGACGCTGCAATTCCGTTGCGGCTCTGCTCGGCAGTGTGATCCGCCTGCATCCCATGATCGTGGTTAAAGACGGCGCCATGGGCGTCGGAAAGAAATACCGCGGTAAATTGCAGGCCGTTCTGGTAAAGTATGCAAAAGACCTGGAGCAGGATCTGCTGAAGGCGGACCCGACCATCGTGTTCATCACGCATTCGGGTTGCAGCAAGGAAGAGGAGCAGGCCGTCTATGACTATCTGGTCTCCCTGAACCACTTTAAGGAAGTTTGCATTACCCGCGCCGGCGGCGTGATCTCGAGCCATTGCGGTCCGGGAACGTTGGGCGTATTATTCTATTCAAAATAAAAGGAGCATAGCATGGCAGCAAAACTGATCAAAAAGCCGGTCACCGGCATGAAAGATATATTACCTCGCGAGATGGAGATCCGCGATTACCTCATCGACCTGATCAAAAAGACCTACAAGGGCTTCGGCTATACGCCGATCGAGACTCCCTGTGTGGAGAACATCGAAAACCTCTGCAGTAAAAACGGCGGGGAAAATGAAAAACTGATCTTTAAGATCTTAAAGCGCGGCGCGAAGCTGGACCTTTCGAGCGCGCAGTCCGAGCAGGATCTCGTGGATTCCGGTCTGCGTTACGACCTGACCGTACCGCTCGTGCGTTACTATTCGAATAACGCGCAGGATCTTCCGAGCCCGTTTAAGGCTCTGCAGATCGGCAGCGTCTGGCGTGCGGACCGTCCGCAGAAGGGACGCTTCCGTCAGTTCGTGCAGTGCGATATCGATGTTCTCGGCGATCCGACGAACCTCGCTGAGCTCGAACTGATCCTCGCGACGACCACATTGCTCGGAAAGATCGGCTTCTCCGGTTTTGTCGTACACATCAACGACCGTCGGATCTTAAAGGCCATGGCTGCCTACAGCGGTTTTGCGCCTGAGACCTACGACCAGGTGTTCATCACCCTCGACAAAATGGATAAAATCGGCCTGGACGGCGTGTCCGCCGAGCTTTTGGAGCAGGGCTTCGATAAAGAGTCTGTAGAGCGTTATACGTCGCTGTTCACCGCGATGGAAGGGGCGGAAGACCCGCTGGCTGCCTTAGCACAGAAACTGGGCGATGCGCTTCCCGCCGAGGTTCGCGACAGTCTGTCCCAGATCATGACCGGCGCTAAGAACGTTTCCGGCGCGGATTATGTCCTGAAGTTCGATCCGACGCTGGTGCGCGGCATGAGCTACTATACCGGAACTATTTTCGAGATCACGATGGAGGGCTTCCCGTTCTCCGTAGCCGGCGGCGGCCGCTACGACGAGATGGTCGGAAAGTTCACCGGTACACCGACTTGCGCCTGTGGTTTCTCCATCGGTTTCGAGCGTATCGTAACCATCCTGCTGGATCAGGGTTACACTGTGGAGACCGAAGAAAAGAAGGCATATCTGGTAGAAAAGACCATGCCTATGGATCGACTGGCGCAGATCATTTCCCGTGCACAGGAGGAGAGAAAGCAGGGACATGCGGTCCTGGTTTCTTACATGAATAAAAACAAAAAGTTCCAGAAGGAGCAGCTCACGAACGAAGGCTACACCGAGATCGTGGACTTCTATACCGAAGAACTGAAAAAATGATCAGGACCGTGAAACGGGCCTGAAACAAGGAGAGAATCAGGAATTATGGATAAGGAAAAGATCCGCAAGATCATAAAGATCGTAGCGCTTGCATTGGCGGCTGTTCTGTTCATTGCATTGATCGTTTATCTGGCCATCATCGGAGGCCGGAAACCGGATGCGAACTATCCGAAGATCAGCCTGGCACCGAGCGCTGAGCCTCTCACCGAGGAGCCGACATTGCCCCCGGACGGTATCGTAGTCAGTGGAAAGACCGTTATGGAGTCAGGGAAGGAATACTATGCTGACCTAAATCATAACGGTTATTATGAGCAGATCAAGGTCAATAAGCGCAATCTGGAATACATGAAGGACATTGCGACGTTGTACATCAACGGACAGGAAGTGTTCCACGGGGATCGCGTAAAGGAAATCGTGATCGAAAATCCCTTCCACTGGGAGTACGGCTGGCTCATCGGCCTGGCCATCGAAGAGGAAGGCCTTCCGGAGGGATATCTTCGCTACCGTCTGTATGAGTATCA
>ONPC01000255.1 GCA_900319565.1 uncultured Eubacteriales bacterium
TGCATAATCTTCATACGAGCCCACGATCGTCGCGATCTGATCTCCACTAACCGATGAATAATCTGCATAAAAACTCGACCCGGTGATCGCTGTTCCTGTCACGATGAGCAGAACAGACATCACCAAGGCCAAAACCCTTTTAAATGCATTCACCCTTCCTCTCATGATACATACCTCCTCAAAACACAACATGCAAAAACTAAAAAAGGGCATCCCTAATAACCCTATACTATAGTACCTGCATATCAATTTTAGCACACATTCGACCTGCTGTCGCGTCAAATATTGTGGTAATGTGGTCAAGATCAGGCAAATAACTCTCTACTGAAACCCACCTGTCTTATGTCCATATTGTAGCAAAACAGCCCCCTTTTATCTATGATAATTCACAAGAAGAACTAAACGTTTACGGGAGAAATGGAAACACTTCGATCTCATCCTTCAAAAGCAGGATCACAGCCCCCTTCCGATTCGTCATACGTATATCTGCTCCGCAAAGTGCAAGACGGGTCAGAACTTCGGGCGACGGATGCCCGTAAGAATTCTTTCCGACGCTGATAAGCGCTGTTTTCGGCCGGACTGCCTCTGCAAATGCATCACATGTACTGTGTGCAGACCCGTGATGCGCCACCTTCAGGACCTCTGCCGAAAGCTCCGTCCCCTGTCTTATAAGAAACATCTCCTGCTCCTGCGACATGTCAGCGCAAAACAGCAAGACGTGCCCATTTGCTTCCATCCGAAAAACGACGGAAGCATCATTTTCCGTCACGACGGGAAATCCCGAATCCGGAAGGAGGCAGATTGCCTCCGCTCCTCCGATCGCAAACTTTACGCCGGAATTTAAAGAAAGGATCTCACAACCCGGTGTATGTCCGCATAGTTGTATCAGTTGTTCGGCCGTATCCTCCCGTGAGATCAGAAGTCTCTTGCAACGGATCCGCCGGTTATCCGTTTGCCCGCCCTGTACGGATTGCGCCGTCTCCTGCTCTCTCTGAACAAAAGCACTGATATGGTCCATATCGAAATGCGTCAGGAGCCAGGCGTCGATCGTATCGATCCCGTAATACAGCAAGGCAGGTTCCACGGCCCTGCTCCACAGATCCTCCCGATATGTATTTCCTCCGTCGATCAGCAGTGTTTCTCCATTTGGAAAGCGAAAAACAAAGCCGTCCCCCTGTCCGACATCCAGCATGGTCAGTTCAGGAACGGAGGGTGGTTTTCGGTGCAGGGCGTCCGGAATCATAAGTCCAAAGATCAACACGATCATAAACAAAGCATTCCGAAACCATCCGCGGTCATGAAGCGATCGTCTGCCCGTCGTTCTCCGCTCCTGCCTGCGCAGGCCCTCCAGCCCGGACGACAGGCACAGAAACAACAAACCTCCGCCGTAGATCACAAAATACAGGAAAAGTTCGGCCGATCCGGGTCTTCCCGTGATGCATACATTGCCCAAAAGGTGTTCGAACCATCGGGCCAGAGAAAGGATCATCCGGGCGGTCACGACTGAAGGAAGCAAAAAGATACGGCAGGCAGGCAGACCGAAACAAGCCGGCAGTATCATAAGGATCAGACCGATCAGAAGAGTCAGCAATAAAAAGGTCAGCATCGGAAGGGCCAGAAGATTTAAGAACATAGCATACCGCGCGGTTTCGAAATACGCATAAGATATCACGGGGCTGATCACGACCAGAACCGTCCAGGAGGTAAGCAATGCTGCCCGTATCCGCGAGCGGAGCATTTTACCCTCTGCTTTCGAGCGGATCCAGAACGCCTGAACATACGGAACGGCCCACAGGATCGCGATCATGCTGAGATACGAAAGAAGAAAACCCGCATCCAGGATGAGCAATGGTCTGTGCCAGGTCCTCCACAGGAAGCATACACTCAGCGCGCATTTCCCGTCATAGGTTCGTCCGGCAAGCCGCGCGCCGGATGCGATCAAAAACATATCGTACGCGCGCAGGGCCGGATAGCCCGAACCGGTCATATATACATACATGCCGATCAAAATCCCGCCCAGTAAGAGCCGCGGATAAAACGGAATGCGAAGCCATTTAAGGAAAGCCATGAGTGCGACGCCCAGCATGGATATATGCAGGCCCGACACCGTCAGAATGTGTGCCAGACCCGATCTGCGCATACTCAGCTGCGCCTCTTCATCCATCCTATCCTTTTCCCCGAGCAGGACACCCTGAAAGAAACCGTGGACGTCTGCCGGCGCAGCGTTTCGCATCGTATCGGACAACCACAAGCGCAAACGCAAAATGCTCTCCTTCGCCGCATCGGCCGGCGTGTTGCTCTTCCGCTCGTTTCTTATCTCCGCATTCGTAATACGGTAATAGATTCCGCGGTAACCGTAATGGGAAAATGCATCAAACCCGCCCGGATTTAACGCCGGATCGAACGTTCCCACTTCCCCGGACAGACGAACGCGGCTTCCTATCTTCACGTCCTGCATAGAATAAACCAACGCAAGGCCGGATAATGCACGTCCGTCGATCACGACATTCCCGATCGTGAGCTCATACGTTTCGCCCTCCTCGGTCTCTTTTCTCTCCTTTTTGATCACGCGGCCTGTGATCTCAGAAACTTCGGAAAGAGAAGCGCCGAGTACCTCCGACAAACATGTTTTTGCATCATATAACTCATGTCCGGCTTTCTCCGCATGCAGGATACCGAACAAAAACAAGACCGGAAGCAGCATGTACCGAATGCTGCTCCCGGCTTTTTTTCGTACAATATGTATGATCCCGATGGCGTAAAGTCCTGTGACGCAAACAGCCGCCAACATATTTACGCTTTTGCCTGCGTGCATCGCGCTCAGGGTCAGACCGGCCCCCCACGAAATCGCAGCAGCTACCATCGGACGCTTCAAAATCAATCTCCGTTCTGTTCTTCTTTATTCATGTCCAGATTTCTCTCCAGCGGATCCAGAAGCGGCAGTTCTTCGCCGAAAGGTTCACCTTCGACTCCTTCAAAGCGGATCACGACCCGGTTGATCGCCGACAATTCGGTAAGTGAATTGACGATCGAATAGACCATCGTTTTCGGCTTCACGCCGAGCGTTTCGATCTCACTGATCACATTCTTTGAGAAAAGCACATAGCAGATGCCGTTGTTGACGTTCGCAGAAAGGATCTCGGTGGTCTTAGGCAAAACAGCCCGATGCCCCTCCTTCGACGGTCCTTCGATCAACTGCTTCAGGACGGTTTCACAAAGTGTCGTACCATAACCATAGGAGATCTCGCGGACCTCTTCACTCAGTTCGCTGCCCGCTTCATCCGTGAAATACAGTTTCAAACGTGCGGTAGCGAGGTTCTCGAAGAAGTTCAATTCAAAATCGCCTGCCGTCAGTGCCCCCGGAGTGTGCCCGTTCGAATCACGGAACGGCGACTCTTCTACATAGAATAAGACGGAATCCACCCCGTCGATCGCGGTCAATGTACGCACGATGGCCGCCCGGGCCAGGATCTCTCTCGTGTCCTTCAACGAATTATATTCTCTTGAAAAATGTACATTCAGCGAGCCTTCCTTGATTCGCAGGTTCAGCAGGGAAACTCCCGAACCAAACGCACAGTTGTGTCCGTGCTCGGAAGGGTTCTGCATGATCCGAAGCAATTCACGCGCGAGGTTTTCCGGCGTATCCGCTTCGGCATTCCAAACTTCGGTATCCAGATGGAACCCATCCTGCGTCAGATAATAGACTCTGTACTGTCCGTCCTCGAGGGGAGGCAGTGTCTCTTCGACTTTCGGTGCCGTTTTCCTGCATCCGCAGGTCATGAGAAGCAATGCCGAAAGAAAGATCCAAAAAGTCAAACGCTTCAACCTTCTGCACCTCCTTCCGCAGTTTCCGCAATGTAGTTCAGCGGAATACGCACGGTAAACGTCGTGCCTTCATTTTCCTTACTGAATACACGGATAATGCCCTTATGCATCTGGACAATGTTTCTCGTGATGGCCAGGCCGAGTCCTGTACCGCCCATTTCACGCGAGCGCGCTTTATCCACGCGATAAAAACGTTCAAAGATCTTCGTCTGCGACTCAGCGGGTATTCCATAACCGGAGTCTTCAACCTTGATATAAAAATACTTATGGTCCGCATTCAGGGAAACGCGGACATGTCCGCTCTCACGATTGTATTTGATCGCATTTTCCACGAGATTCGAGATCGCCAGCACGAGTTTCACTTCGTCGACTACCGCGTCAACACGACGGAAACTCTCGAGGACCAACTCGACATCCTTCTTTTTCGCTAACGGCTGCAGCCGCTTCAGCAGGCCTTCGAGCATCGCATGAATATCGACGGTCGCGTAGTTCAGCGTGGCCATGGATTCATCGGTGCGCACGAGGGTGAGCAGATCATCGATGATCTTCGCCTCACGATTGAGTTCATCCGAAATATCGGTCATGAAATCCTCGTACAGTTCAACCGGAGCCTCGCCTTTCGGCATGGACATCAGTGAATCCGCGAGCACACGGATCGACGTGATCGGCGTCTTCAGTTCATGCGACACGTTCGACACAAACTCCTTACGGGATGCGTCGATCGCATGCAACTGCCCCATCAATTCATTGATCATATCAGAGGTCTCGGAGAGTTCTTTATAATGTTCACCAACGATGTCCTCTCGCTGTCCGTCGTACAGCGAAATCGCCGATTCCTTCAGTTTTTTGACCGGCCGTCCCAACATGAACGCCCAATAATAAACGACACAGAGCGTAACGATCAACAGGATGGTCATCAGAAGCAGACTCTTCTGGCGCACCGTTCCCATAAAAGTCTTCGTCGAAGCTAACGGCGCCATAAAACACAGGATATACATCCGGCTCGAGTCCTTCGGATAGACCTTCGTGAAATAGCGGATGTTTCCTTCCGATACTTCGGTCAATGATTCCCGGTCCGAAGCATGCAGGGATAAAACACCCTGATACAGAACATAGTGGACCCGATCATATGCATAGGTATCGGCGATCGCACGAAACGAAGGATCCAGAAGGAGCATACGCCCGTCCAGAAGCTTAGCGCTGTCTATCATCTGTGAACGGACATCGGAAAGAACCGCGCTGTCCTCCGGCGCGGCTATATAAGATAAGAATTGTGAAATATTCGAACATTCGGAATACATCCGCTCTTTCGTTTCATTGACCAAAGCGTCCGAAACGGACTGCCGCATTCCGAACTGATAGATGACCATCGGAATGACGCCGACCGAAAGAAGCACCAGGAAGACAACGAGTCGGAACGGAAGTCCGCGTCTGCGGCGAACGTCCTTCTTTATCTCTTTCATTTAAGCGCTTCTTCCTCAACCATGTTTATAGAAATAACCGATGCCCCATTTGGTCTGCACATATTTCGGCTCGCCGGGGTTCGGCTCGATCTTCTCGCGCAGACGACGCACATGCACATCCACGGTACGCACATCGCCGGGATAATCGTAACCCCAGACGATCTGCAGAAGGTTCTCACGGGAATAGACCTTATTCGGATTATTCACCATCAGTTCCAAAATATCAAACTCACGCGCGGTCAGGTTGATCTCGACACCGTCGATCTTCACTGTACGGCTCTCGCTGTCGATCACGATACCTTCGGTGTTCTCATCGGTGACTGCTCTGCTCTCCTGTTTCTCCGTGCCCTTTGAGCGGCGAATGATCGCGCGCACGCGCGCCTTCACTTCCAGGATATTGAATGGTTTCGTGATATAGTCGTCAGCCCCGTATTCAAATCCCATGATCTTATCCATATCATCGTTTTTCGCGGTCAGCATCAGAATCGGGACCTGCGAGAATTCACGGACCATATTACATACTTCATAGCCGTTGTATTTCGGAAGCATAACGTCCAAAAGCATCGCATCATACTCTTTTTGTTTAGCGAGCGTGACAGCCTCTTCGCCGTCATAAGCGCAGTCGACCTCATAGCCCTCCTGCTCCAACGAAAACTTTAAACCTTTCACGATGATCTTTTCATCGTCCACTACCAAAATCCTAGCCATTTCGCTTCTCCTGTTACCTTCCGGTCGTGATCATCCCGCGGATCTGTTCAAAAGCCGCCTGCTTGATGCCGTTTACCTGCATGATATCTTCGATCTTCTCGAAGGGTCCGTGTTTATTTCTATGGTCAATGATGGCCTGCGCGCGTGTCTGTCCGATCCCGGGCAGTCCGGTCAGTTCAGTCATACCAGCCGTGTTGATATTCACCAGTCCGGAGCCGGACGATCCCGATGTGCCTATGCCTACCGGCAGGGAAGCATAGGCCGCGCGGCTTAAAACTACGATCTGCTCTCCGTCGGTCACCGGCCTGGCTAAATTCACGCTGGCCGGCTCGGCATCTGCGGTAAAACCGCCGGCGGCCGCGATCACACAATCCAGACGATCCGACGAGCGGACCTCGTAGACGCCCGGATGGTTCACCTCTCCGACGACATACACGAAGACCGTCCTCTCCGCTTCGGCAGTTTCTGTCTCCTGCCCCGTCTGCAAGGAAACTGTTTCCAATACGAAGCCTTCCTCCGACGTTTCTTCAGGATCGGGAAAAAGATCCGGAAAACCACAGCCGTACAGACAAAGCAAACAAAGGCCGGACCATGCAGCCAAACAGCGTTTCCATAGGTTTTTCATCGGCATATCTCCTTACAGGGGATGTGCCGGGCTAAACAAACATACCATCTTTATTTTACCAATCCGAACTTAAATATGCAAGTGTTTTTCGCGAAAAGCCCGGGCTTTCATGTATCAAAAAACCCGGTCCAGAAGGACCGGGTTTTTCCGGGGTTATAAGAAACCGTATTATTCTTTGGATTTCTTTCCAAACAGCGCACGCTTTGCGTTGGAAAGGATCGAATTACCCGCCAGGAACACCTGTGCTTTGTAGACCTTACCTGCCAAAATAGCCAGGATCACGGTTAGAACCATCATGATCAGTACGGAAACTGTCGCGATCAGGTTGGATACAGATCCCAGCAGCACATCTACCGGAAGACGGAATGCTGCCGAGAACGGAATGAGATCCGCGATCACCATCATGGAGTTGTCACTTCCGCCATTCAATTCGCCGAGTGCAGTAAAGATCGCAAGCATGTAACCTCCGACAATAATGAGGTTCAGGATACCCTGTTTCTGAGCAACCTCTTCTGCTTTCGCGCAAGTAGATGCGATAACAGCCGCAAATACACAATAGCTGGCGAAACCGAAAATCAGACCCAACAACGCCAGAACGATCTGGCCGGCCGTAAACGAAATATTACCATACTCCAGCAAAAGGTCGATCAGTTTCGTGATCGGGTTCACAA
>ONPC01000232.1 GCA_900319565.1 uncultured Eubacteriales bacterium
GCACCGCATTGCAAGCTTGCTTGCATTAGGGGGTATTTGGCGACCGCCGTCATCGAGCACGTAGTGCGAGATGCGGCAACGAAGCACAAAGTGCAAGATGATGCAGCGACGCACAAAGTGCGAGATGCAGCAGCGCGGCATGTAGTGCTTCGGAGCATACACAAAAAATAATGCGACGAGTCAAGCACCGCACTTTGCAAACTTGCTAAGTACGGTATTTGGCGAACGAAAACGGCGGCCGCTTTCGCGACCGCCGCTTCGTTTCGATGAACTGTTATTTTGCATAATCCGTAACACGAGATTCACGGATCACATTCACTTTAATATTGCCCGGATACTGCATCTCGTTCTCGATCTGCTTCGCGATATCGTGTGCCATGAGAACCATGTCTGCATCATTGACCTGTTCCGGAACAACCATAACTCGAACTTCTCTACCTGCCTGAATGGCAAATGACTTATCCACACCACGATAGGAATTCGTGATGTCCTCTAACTGCTTTAATCTGTTGGTATATGTTTCGATCGTCTCGCGGCGTGCGCCCGGACGAGCTGCGGAAATCGTATCCGCTGCCTGCACGATGCAGGCAATGAGACTGGTGGGCTCGACGTCTCCATGGTGAGACTCGACCGCATTGATCACGATCGCGTTTTCCTTATACTTGCGGCACAATTCGGCGCCAAGCTGTACGTGGGAACCTTCCATTTCGTGGTCCACGGCCTTACCGATATCATGCAGCAATCCGGCGCGCTTCGCCATGCGGATATCCAGTCCGATCTCCGCTGCGAGCAGGCCCGCGATGTGCGCAACCTCTATGGAATGTTTCAACGCATTCTGTCCGTAACTGAAACGGTACTTCATCTTTCCGAGAAGGCGTACCAGTTCCGGATGAATTCCATGAACTCCCACTTCAAGAACAGCTGCCTCTCCGGCCTCCTTGATGATATTCTCGACTTCCTTCTGGGCCTTTTCGACCATCTCCTCTATACGGGCGGGATGGATACGGCCATCGATCACGAGTTTTTCAAGGGCGATCCGGGCTACCTCCCGGCGGATCGGATCGAAGCCGGACAATACGACCGCTTCGGGTGTATCGTCAATGATCAATTCAACACCGGTGAGTGTCTCGAGGGTACGGATGTTTCTTCCCTCACGTCCGATGATGCGGCCCTTCATCTCATCGCTCGGAAGCTGAACGACCGAAACCGTGGTCTCGGCTACGTGGTCTGCGGCGCATTTCTGAATGGCTGTAACAACATACTCTTTCGCCTTTTTGCCCGCTTCTTCCTTCGCCTGAAGTTCCATCTCCTTGATCATTTTGGCTGTGTCAATTTTAACATCTTCTTCAACAGTTTTCAGCAATAAGTCTTTTGCTTGTTCAGAGGTAAGTCCTGAGATCTTTTCGAGTTCGACCAATGCTTTTTCGTGCAATCCATCAATTTCTTTCTTCTTTTTCGCTACTGCATCTTCTTTCGCATTTAAACCGGCCTCTTTCTTATCCAGAGTATCCAGTTTTCGATCCAACGCCTCTTCTTTGTTGAGCACACGTTTTTCCAAACGGGTCAACTCCGCGCGGCGTTCTTTCGACTCTTTCTCCAGCTCATTCTGCGTACGAATACGCTCTTCCTTCGCTTCCAAAAGAGCCTCTCGTTTCTTCGTCTCTGCTGTCTTCAATGCCTCATCGATGATCTCACGTGAACGCACCTCAGCGGCACCGATCTTTGACTCGTAGATTTTCTTACGGTAAATGATCGCACAGATCCAGGCAATGACAGCTGCCGCAAGAACGGCACACACGAGAACGATGACAAATGTCGTCATCGAAACGGTCGAAGCTGCAGACGCTACCTTGAATACACTAAGCACTCCAGGAGCACCTCCTTATTAAATTTTCATTGTACATAACGCGACTGATAACGCTTTTTATCTTTGGTATAAACCGGCGAACCGGAACATATATCAAGTCGTATAAACTACAACATATCTATTTTATCTCAGTAAAGTATAAAAGTCAACCCCATTCCGGAAATTTTCGGATCATTTGCCCTTTAAAGCAAAAGCAATGTGTCAATATCCGGTCCGGATATGACACATTGCCGATTTAAAAGACTTTATCTGTATCCGCAAGTCCAAAAGGAGTCTTACTGCTCTTTGGAACTCTCGGGAACCAGTCCGTAATACTCACGAAGTTTACGCTCAACTTCGTCGCAAACCTCAGGATTTTCGATCAGATACAGTTTCGCATTTTCACGACCCTGACCGATCTTTCCGTCGTTGTAAGCATACCACGCGCCGCTCTTTACGATGATGCCGGCATTCGTAGCCAGATCGAGGATGTCGCCCTCGGAGGAGATGCCCTTACCGAACATAATGTCAAATTCCGCTTCTTTAAAGGGCGGTGCCACCTTATTCTTAACGACCTTTACGCGCACACGGTTTCCTACTACATCACCGCCGGACTTCAGCGAC
>ONPC01000025.1 GCA_900319565.1 uncultured Eubacteriales bacterium
AAGCGGTCGTCGCCGTGAAGGATCGTCATGAAGCCCATGACTTCCGTGCGATGCGGCATGTGGTACGGGGTGTAGCGCTGACGCAGCACGCCGTCCGTGATGTTATCGGTACCGCCGCCGACGGAGGTAAAGGAACCGCAGATCAGGTTGTGGACCATCGCCACGCCCTCGGTCGCCATACGAAGCGATACCTCGGACAGCAGGAGGTTGTTGTCGATCAGGGTCGGGCCGTGGCCCACCTCAACGAAAATATCCTGGCACATCATGCCGCCGGGCAGCTGCTTTGCGAACGCCGGCCGCTGATTGCAGCACAGCAGGTTCTGGGAAATGCGTGTTCCCTGCGCCTCCCAGTCGGTCCAGATGCCCATGGTGCAATGATGGATATAATTTCTGCGCATGGTCACATCGATCGCGGCATGCAGTTTGATGCCGGCGATCTCGGCGCCGCCCAGCTCCATCATGTTGTTGATATGATGGATATGATTGTCCTCGATCAGTGAGAACACGCCGCCCATACGACCGATGATACCGCCCTGCTCACAGTGGTGGATGTTGTTTCGGCGGATAATGTGGCTGCCCACTCTTTTCTTCGACCAGCCGTGGAACTGTCCGCGGCAGACCGCGTCACGCTCCATCTGGGTCGGGCTCTTTACGTGCTTATAGGTGAAATAATGGTCATTGGCCGGATCAAAATACTTACCGAGGGAGATACCTGCGCACTTGCTGTTGGAGATATCGCAGTCCTCGATGATCCATCCCTTCGACCAATGCGGGCCGATCATACCGTCCTGGAACGCGGCTGGCGGCGCCCACGTGGTCGCTGCCTTCTCGATCGCGAAACCGGAAACGGTGATGTAGCTCACGCCGATCTTCGAAGGGAAGAAACAGCGGCGGCGGACATTGATCTCGACCTTCTCGCGGTTCGGATCCACGCCCTGGAAATTACAGTAAAATACGGTACGGCCGTCCTTCTGCTCGGCATACCATTTGAATTTGGAAGCCTCGGGCTCCCAGGAATACTCGGTCGCCTGACCTGCGATACACTCCTCCATGGTCTTACACTCGTAGAGAGCCTTATCGTTCAGGTAGACGCAACCGGTGTGACGGGAACGTCCCGCGAAATACCAGTCGCCATAAACATACGTCGTGTACGGATTGTAGGTGCCGAATACCGAGTTATCCACGCTTGCGGTCCAGACGCCGCTTCCGAGCTTCGTCCAACCCGTCAGGAGCTCCGCGCCGGTGATCACCCCGCCCAAAGGCTCCTCGCTGCGGTACACGATCGGCGCGTCCTCGCGACCCGCAAACTTCGGATCGACATACTCGCGGTAAATGCCGCTCGCTACGATGACCTCATCGCCGGGCTGAGCCACCTGTGCTGCCTCGCTGATACGCTTAAAAGGCAGATCCTTCGAGCCGTTACCGTCACGACCCGCCTTTGCATTCACGTAAATTTTCATGTGTAAACCAACCTCCTAGTTGTAGGTCCACTCCGTGGACCTAGTTTATATTTGTTCATTCGGATCCGCCGGCTGTGCGTTCGGATCCTCCGACGCATCTCCGGTCTCCCCATCCGAAATGCCCTCCGGGGCATTTTCGTCTGCGGAAGCATTGTCCGTGTTTTCCACGTCGGCAGACGCATCGTCAGAAACGTCTTCCCCGTCGGAACCGTCCTCCGAGCCTTCTGCTGCAGGGGCATCCGTCGTAGTTTCCTCGGGCACATCCTCGATCAGCATATCTTTCCAAAGGTTTTGAGCCAGAATATAACCAAATGTTCCGTCATCCAGAGCGATCTGGAACCACACCTGCTGTCCGTTCCACTCCGAAGGAAGCGTGGAAATGTCATCCAGGAAGAGGAGCTTTACGATCTGATAACGCTGTCCGGTCGGCACGGTACGCTTCGTTTCGGTGATCTCGGCCTTATCATAGATGACCTGGAAGGATTTAAAACGGCGTTCCACCCGAGAAGATTTCAGAGTGGGCCACTCGCTATTTGCATAATGCAGATAAACGGTCTGCCCGTTTCTCGGATTCTGGATATAGAACGACAACGGGTCAACATCTTCTGCTGCGATCGGAACATAATAGACTTCCGGCATGTTCAGATACAGCATCATGTCATAATTGTCATTATTCAAAGTAAACGTAGGAACCTTAGAACGGATCTGA
>ONPC01000072.1 GCA_900319565.1 uncultured Eubacteriales bacterium
GAAAAACACGCTCATGGAAATGCCGGAGCCGGGGCAAAAAACGGTCTCCGAGACCGGTTTTTGCTGTCGCTGAGGCCGTTTTCGCGTCAGGCGGGAGCCTGATGCTATCAAGAAAACGGCCGTAATCGAAAAGGACCCCCGAGCTCCGGCATGGACAGGAGCGTTATGTTTTTCACGCGAAGCGAACTCTCGGCCGCCGATGATCGTACTTACGAACTAACAAACAGCCGAAACCGTGCGAAATCCGATCCGGCCGCCGATGATCGCATTTGCGAACCAAACGACAGCCGAAACCGTGCCAAGCAGTATTCCGGCCGCTGGGGATCGTGTGGCACATTACCCCCTCGGAAACTAAATAAAACACAGGGGGGGTGTCTTGCGACACCCCCCTGTGTTTTATTTCAGCATGCTTTCTTCCCAGCTTTCAAACGGCTTGATGCCCATGAGGCCGGCAACGGTCGGCGCTACATTAGCCAGACCGAACGAACCCTGCTTCATCTCGTGCTTCTCGTCCTTATCATAGATGATGAACGGAACCGGGTTCAGACTGTGTGCGGTGCGGACCTCTACATTGCCCTTCTTATTCTTCTCGAGCATCTGGTCGGAGTTACCGTGGTCTGCGGTCACAACGAGGATGCAGTTCTCTGCGTCGCATACCTTCTTAATGCGAGCCAGCTGCAGGTCGACGCTCTCGACAGCGATCTCGGTCGCATCCAGATTACCGGTGTGGCCTACCATATCGCCGTTCGGGAAATTACAACGGATAAAACCGTACTTCTTGCTTTCGATCGCCTCGATCACCTTATCCGCGATCTCGGTCGCCTTCATCCAGGGGCACTCGTCGAAGGAACGAACGTCACTCGGGATCTCACAGTAGTCCTCGAGTTCCTCGGAAACCTTACCGGAACGGTTGCCGTTCCAGAAATATGTCACATGGCCGTACTTCTGGGTCTCGGATACCGCGTACTCCTTGATGCCGTGCGCAACCAGAAGTTCGGTCAGCGTATCACGGATCTGCGGCGGATTTACCAGGTACTTATGCGGGATGTGCAGGTCGCCGTCGTACTCGAGCATGCCTGCGTATTTTACATTCGGAATGAAGCCACGGTCGAACTTATTAAACGAAGCATCGCCGTCGAATGCCATGGAGATCTCCAGGGCACGGTCGCCGCGGAAGTTATACAGGATTACGCTGTCGCCGTCCTGCATGGCGCCGATCGGCGCACCATTCTCCGCGATAACGAATGCGGGCAGATCCTGGTCAATGGCGCTCGTCTCGTTACGAAGTGCTTCGATGGCCTCGGTCGCGTTTGCAAACTGACGGCCCTGACCGTGTACGTGCACGTTCCAACCGTCTTCGACCATGGGCCAGTTCGCCTGATAACGATCCATCGTGATCTTCATGCGGCCGCCGCCGGAAGCGATGCGTCCGTCAAACGAAGCGTCGTTCAGCTCCTTAAGAGTCTCTTCGAGCTGTCCGATGTACTCCAAAGCGCTGGTCGCAGGTACGTCACGTCCATCCAGAAGCGCATGTACGCGAACCTTCTTAACGCCCTCCTTCTTCGCTTCCTTCAGCATGGCCAGAAGATGGCTGATGTTCGAGTGAACGTTACCGTCGGAAAGCAGTCCCAGGAAATGCAGGGTCGTTCCGTTTGCAACAACGGAGCCCACCAGATCCTTCCAAGTCTCGCTCTGATAGATGGAGCCGGACTCGATCGACTCATTGACCAGTTTCGCGCCCTGCGAGTAGATCTGACCGCAACCCAGTGCGTTGTGACCTACCTCACTGTTTCCCATATCGTCATCCGAGGGAAGTCCTACAGCGCCGCCGTGTGCCTTGATGCACTGCCAGGGGTTGTTTGCCTTCAGTTCATCGAGTGTGGGGGTGGAGGCCTTCATGACCATGTTGCCGAGTTCGACCGGTGTCTCACCGACACCGTCCATGATTACAAGTACAATGGGTTTGCTCATACTTAAACTCCTTTGGGATTATTATCTTACCTTTAAAATCTATGTGCTGTTTGGGTCAGCATTTCTATTATAGCAAACCCCGCGGGAAATGTACAGAAGAACTTGTCGGTCAATTCTTCTCTTTTTCCTGTCCCATCACCTTTTTCTGCCAGGATCTCTTCCGGCATTTCGGGCATTTCATGTATCGGGTCCTGCCCATGTGCGCAGCCAGATAGACCGAACTGTATTTCGGTATATATCTGTGGCCGCAATTTCCGCACTCGTAATACCCGGCGACCTGCTCGATGCGGAGCGCGATCGAAGTCACGATCAAAAGCTGAAGTGTGCCGCCGGCGATCAGGACTGCCCGAAGCCACACCGGGATCTCAAGGTACACACCCAAAAACAACATGGAGAAAAAGAAAGCCACGGATACCAGACCGATCACGATCTCCATCGTAAGCAAGCGCCGGTCGGCTTCCTCCTTCTGCCTTACTACCTCAATTAAATTACGTTCCGATACTTCATTGTAGTTATTCATAGAAACTACCTCCCCTGATAAAAGATCATTGACCGTGATCTTTAAAAGACCACAAAGCTCCAACATGATGGATGCGTCGGGCAGCGATTTCCCGGTCTCCCATTTGGACACCGCGCGGTCGGTAATGCCCAGCTGTTCTGCCAGCTGTGCCTGCGTCATGCCCTGCTCTTTTCTTTTTTCCGCAATAAATCTGCCGATCTTCGACTGATCCATATTCGTGTCCTCCTTTCGCAACTATTGTAGTCTGTAAAGCATCCGAAATGAACGTACCGGCGGTTGAATGGGGAGATATCAACCGCCGGTGGAGTTTCATTTATAAATGTGGTAATGCATCTCGGGGTCGGCCTTTGCCTCGTAGAGTGCGATATCGGCCTTTTTGAAGATCTCGGAGTAGTTCGCTTCGAGTCCGCGGTAGATCGCGACGCCGACACTGACGTGGACCTTTCGCTCTGCGTCCGGGACCCGGATATGCTCGGTGGCTCCGGTCACGACGGAAGCTGCGATCTTCTCGGCGAGCTCCATGTCCTTCGTGTCCCGGATGAAAACGATGAATTCATCGCCACCGAAGCGACCGACGATCTCACCGTCTTTAAAAATACTTTTGAGGAAATCACCAAACTGTATGATCACACTGTCACCGACGTCATGTCCGTAGGTATCATTGATCGATTTGAACTTATCAACATCGAGCACGAGCAGAATGCCGCAATCCTTCGTCACATCCTCCAAAAACGCGTTGATCTCACGCGTCAGGGCGCCTTTATTCCGCAGGCCCGTCATATCGTCGGTGTCCTTCTGGATGTTGATCTTCCGTGCCAAAACGAACTCGCGAATACGAACGGAATTCGCGATAACGTTCAGGAAGATGCCGGCCGTCGTGTAGATGATGACATTGACCAGGTCGACCGTCCAGACCTCGTAAGGCTTCACATAGTACATCCAGATCAAAAACACCGTGGAGGCCGCCCCCAGTTCGATCGCCATAAAAAACGGTTTGTCGACCATGAACATCGGGGTGATCAGCAAAAAAGCGATGAACGTCGTAGCCGGAGCGTTCGGGTTGCTCTGGGATACAAAGCAGCCGAAAAGCAGCAGCAGCGACATGGACAGATAGATCAAAAGCTGCGCGATCAAAGCGTCCTTTTTTAAGATAAAGAAGAACACGATCACGCCTGCGGTGTAAATGAACGCGAGCATGTAGAAAAAACGGTTCACTCGCAACAGGTGGTTGAACAGAGAACTCAGATACAAAAACAGGAATACGGCCGCCATAAAGAAGTGCATAATGCGCCAGATGATAAAATTGGACACATAGGCATCTTTTTTCAGTGCGTTGTATTCTTCTTTTTCGATCCCGCAATATACAAAGTAATTGCGCAACGTCTTCAGGATCACCATATACGCTCCCTCTTGTTATTCCGATTTCCCTTTCCTCATGCCATTATAGCATATATCAAATGCATTTGCCTACTGCATTTGTAGTTTTTTCACATGTTTTATTTCATTTTTTTCACCGACCGGACCTCCATGCTCAGATCCAGGCTTACATGGGGCAATGCGATGCGGTAGCGTTCGTCGAGCGCCGGCCCGCAGCTGGCAGAACCCACGCCGGCCATCTTCGAATCCACGCAGAGCACGGTATCCCCGCATTTTTCCAGTTCAAAATTATGGCGTTTCGCCGCCAGTTCCTCCTGCGTGTACTCCGACACGTTGAACGAGAACTCCTTCGGAGCGGTGAAACAGATCTCCGTTTCTCTGTTCTTCACGGTCAGGCGTTTGCAGCCGTAGTGCGAAGAATTCTCCTGAGGACGCACATAGTCTTCGAACGAATCCCGGATCCGCCCTCCGAAAGCGCCGAAATACGATGCCCGGTGTTTGTCAATGTAGCTCTCATAAGGCCCGTAACCCAGATAGTCGAAGGTGTCAAAACTCTTTTTCAGGAACATGCGGATGCCGAACCGGGGCAGAAATGCCACCTTATCGGCCGTGTCGCCCTCGCAGTGGATGGAAAGCCGTCCGCATCCGTCGATCCGGTAGGTCGTTTCCGCCTTCAGGAAGGGCTGCAGAATGTTCCATCCGAAAGCCTCGCGGACACGCAGAACGACTTCTGCGTTCTTTTCCTTTACATCCACGGAGTAGATCTTGGTATCATATTCATTCAGATGCAGGCGATACCAGTCGCCGCGTGTGTTATCATTGTCCACGGGAGCGCGGAAGAAATTAAAAGCAACCGGGCGTCGCAGCAGCTCCTTATTCCGATAGCAAATCGAGAGGATATTGCCGCTGCGGCGGTCGAAAACGTAAGTGTGATCACCTGCAGAAACCGTGATCTTCAGTCCGTTTTCTTCCACTGTCGGAGCCGGCACATGCGTAGATACCACCGGTGACTCGGCTTTTTTCGCTGCCCGTTTTACCTCTAACGGCAGCTGGTCGAAGCAGACCTCAAAGCCCTTTTCGCACCACAGTTCTTTCTTTTTTGCCGTGAAGATAAAGCGGATATAGAGATCCTCCGTGTCGTCCGCGCGCTGCGCCTCTGCAGCATCCTCGATATGCACAGCCGCGCGGCCCAGAGGCGCCAGTTCAAAATCGAAACGACCCTGTGCCAGTTTCACACCGGCCTTCGTGACCTCATAACGTCCCTCCAGCAGGCGGTGCGCCTCCTCGAACGCCAGAAAACTGTGCAGTATAAAGTCGCCTGCTTTACGTCCTTTTTGAACGCGAACGGGTCGGTACACTTGCTTTAGTTCTTTCAGGCCCGTGTGAGGTCTGCGGTCGGGATAGCACAGGCCGTCCATGCAGAAATTGCCGTCGTTGTGGCGTTCGCCAAAGTCGCCGCCGTAACCGTATTTTACCTTTCCGTCCTTTGTCGTTCCCAAAGGCACGCTGTGGTCGCACCACTCCCAGACCAGGCCGCCCGCAAAACGGTCGTTCGAATAGAATACTTTCCGATAGTCCTCGAGGTCACCGGGTCCATTGCCCATGCTGTGACAGTATTCGCACAGGATCAGCGGCCGGGTCTCCTTTTCATCCTCCAGATATTTTTTCATATCCTGCGGGGACATATACATACGTGACACCATGTCCAAAACATCCGTCGGCGTATCCTCCAGATGGTGGGTGCTCTCATAGTGCACCGGACGCGTGTCATCCATGGTTTTGATCAGCAAAGCGCCGTCGCGCATGTTCGGGCCGTAGCCGCTCTCATTGCCCAACGACCAGAATACAACGCAGGGGCGGTTCACATCCCGCGCTACCAGCGCGCGCTCGCGATCTAAGATTGCCTCCCGGAACATCGGGTCGCCGGCCAGCAGGGCAATGCCGCCGTAGCCGCCGGGTTTGGTCCAACGAAAGTCCTGGTAGACGTCACAGCAGCCGTGCGCTTCCACATCGGCCTCATCGATCACGTAAAAACCGTACACGTCGCAAAGTTGATAAAACACGGGCGCATTGGGATAATGCGAGGTGCGGATGGCGTTGATGTTGTGCTGCTTCATCAGCGTAAGATCCATCCTAAGCCGCTCCACGTCGGCTACATAACCGGTATCCGGATAGCTATCGTGGCGGTTCACTCCGCGGAATTTCAGCGGCTTTCCGTTCAACCGGATCACGCCCTGATCTATGGTGATCTGCCGGAAGCCCACGCGCTCTCCGATGACCTCCTGATCGGTCTCGATCACGAGTCGGTACAAAACGGGCGTCTCCGCCGACCAGAGGCTCGCCTGTTTCACTTCGAAACAAACGGTCTGATCCGGCGCCGCCTGCGCCGTTTGGAGCATTTTTCCGTCCGGATCATAGAGGGATAGCTTCGCTCCGCTGCCCTGCAGCGTGACAAACAGATCTGCGCTGCCGCCCTTTACCAAAGAAGTCTTAACTCGGTAGTCCGTCAGCCGCTTTTTCGGACGCGACAGCATATAAACATCCCGGAAAATACCGCTTAAGCGGATCTTATCCTGGTCCTCCAGATAGGTGCCGTCACACCATTTCAGAACGGCCACGGTGATCCGGTTCTTTCCGGGCTTCAAAAGCGATGTAATATCAAACTCGGACGTGCGGTGCGAAACCTGCGAATATCCGGCCCATGTATCATTGACATAGAGATAGAGACAGCTGTCCACACCTTCAAAGCAAAGGATACGGCGCAGCCCGTCTTCTTTGTAAACATACTCGCGGCGATAGATCCCGACCGGATCTTCGTCCGGAACATAGGGCGGGTCGAAACAGATCGGATACGCCACGTTCGTGTACTGGGGCTTATCGTACCCATGAAGCTGCCAGTTCGACGGGACCGGGATTCGGTCACAAAAGCGCACCGAAAGGAAATCGTCCTCGAGGTCAATGATGCTCGGATAGTACTTAAACTCCCAGTCGCCGTTTAGCAGTTCAAAGCGATCCGATGTATTCCGGTCCGCAAACGGATCCTGTCCTTTGGCAAACGGTATAAAATAGGCATGCTCCGAAAGGGTCCCGACATGCAGCTTCTTCGGATCTTCATGGTAGATCATCGTAGATTTCGGGCTGCCTTTTGCAGCGATCTCTGTCATCTTCATATAAAACCCCCGTATTTATTCTGACTCCGCCTTCCGGAACTGATATGTCCGGTGCACACAGCGGTCACTTTTTCTTTCGTTTCTCAGCAGGCATACTCCGGCGTACGCAGACGCTGTGTCATGTTCTCGATGGCCAGAGGTCGGTCGAAATAATAACCCTGGATGACATTGACCCCCAGTTCGTTCAGAAGATTGATCTGCGTCTTTAACTCCACGCCTTCTGCCACGATGCCCACGTTGATGGCGCCGGCCAGGCGAATGATATGTGTCAGGATCTTTACATCCTTCGCGTTCGAATGATCCACAAAGCCCTTATCGATCTTCAATGTATCAAAGTTGATCTCACGCAGCAACGTCAACGACGAGCTGGCGCTGCCGAAATCATCGATGGATACTTTATAGCCCAGTTCATGCAGGTGGTCCACAAAACTGCTGAGCACGCCGATGGAAAACTCGTCGCTGCTCTCCGTCACCTCGATCTCGATCAGTTCCTTCGGAATGCCCGCGGCAGTGACCACCGAATCGATACGCTGCGCGATGTTCGGATCGATCAGGTTCCGTCGTGGATCCAACGGGACAGAGCCTCCGCACCGCACATTTTCCCGGTGTGCAGGTTGACTTTCGGTTGATAATACGGGCGGA
>ONPC01000033.1 GCA_900319565.1 uncultured Eubacteriales bacterium
CTGTATTTTGCCTTCGCATCCGTGATATTCGTATCGATGGTCAGTGTAGCCCCATAGGAATAGATCGTCGAAATGTTCGCTCCGGATACAACACAACGGAATTCCCAGTTATTCTTCTCGGCGTCCGCCTTAAAAGCCAAGGTCGATGTTTTCGCTCCGGGCAGGTCACAATTGATCCAGTCACTCATTCCGGGTTTGCGGACCTCCCACTGATAGGTCAGCGAAGAAATATATCCGTAATACTGGGAAGCCACAGAGAAATATGCGGTTTCCCCGATCTTAGCTTTGGTATCCTTCGGGTTCGTGAACACCACGATAGTACTGGTCGGCGAAGTAGCCGTACGTCCGAATTTATCCGTAACAACTACATAATACTGAGCGCCGTCATCCTTCGTATACGGCATCAATGAATAGGAACATCCATTGGTCGAAACATTCACCCCGGAGGTAAACTCCAGTTCATAGGCATTCGAACCCGAAAGCGGACGCTTGAACCACCACTTAAACTCCAGGCCTTTTCCTTTGGATCCGACCTTCAGGAATACCTGTGTCCGTCCGGAAAATGCTGCATGAACCTTAGCCGGATCGGTAAACTCCGGTTTTGCAGCACAGGTGATCGAGCCTGAATTATATGCCGAAGTATAGTCACTCATCAGCTGATTGGAAACAAACAACTGCGCAGCTACGCGATAGTTATAGGTTGCACCGGGCTCACAATTCGGCAAAACATATGTTGTCGTATTTGTCGATCCATTCTTCCACTCGGAGTCTGTGGATTTCTTATACTGGATCACATATCGATTAGCTCCTTTGACTGCAGGCCAGGATAACTTCGGCATTCCGTCTGAAGAATCGTCTTTCGTGATCGGCGCAGGCGCGGCCAATGTGCATCGGATCGATTTTTCAACGGAATAAGCCGAATTATAGACCGAGCTCCTCGATAACGCCTTAATGCGATAATAGTAGACCTTGCCGACCTCGACCTGGCCACTTGTATCCAAATAAGTTTGCGTTGATGCAGTATTTGCCGTGACCGCAGTTACGTATTTCAATTCGGACGAACCATCTTCTCTTCTGTAGATCTCATATTCGGTCGCACCCTCCACGGCTTTCCAAGTAACCTTCGGAAGACCGGTTTCATTGTCACGATTACCCATGGAAATTACCGGTCTGGGAAGGGCGCAATTCACATGCACCATATTGGATGTTTCTGCCCGGTCAGCCAGAACTGCCCGAACCCGATAATAGTAAGTGTTTTCAGTTTTGGCACTCGGATCCGAATAATCAGTCGCTCCGGATCCCAAGGTCGTGACTTTGCTCCAGCTGGCTTCAGAACTCAGATTTGCGTTCTCCGGGCAACGATAAACTTCATACGACTTGGCGCCGGGATAAAGATCCCAAAGCAGAGTCGGTATGCCTGTATCGGCGTTTGGCTGTGTCGAGATCTTAAACGGGCCAACCACATTCGAGTTGCTTAAGTCAGCCTGCACCGCCGGACGGATACCTGTCTGTGTAGATGTGATCACACTGAAATACGCAGAATCTGAAGAACTCTTGACACTCTGGTCCTGTGCATAGTTAACATTGGTATTGTCCGTCAACGTAGACAGATACCAGGGGGTACCTGAGCCCGCGCCTCTCTTACTCATGCCCTGGGATTCCGCATAATCCGTATTATCCGAAGATGTGATACGCGACTTATAACTGTTAACTTCCTCCTTAGACAAAAGAAATACATAGTCTTTCATCGATTGGACTGCATTCCCGTCCCAAATGCTGATTGAATACGTTTTTAATGCCGTCTTCTCGGAGGCAGAAAATGCAGCACCCAGGAAATTCGCACGGCGATAGAACGAATCAAAGTTTGCGTCAGCGTTCAGCCAGTGTCTTACCGTCGAATAGTAATAATTCGATGCAGACGCGTTTTCGCCTCCTTCGACCGCGCTCATGGCTTTACCGTTCACAAGCTTATAGTACGCATTGAACGGCTGCGCATCCAAAACCTTCTCTGACAGCAGAATGCCTTTGTTCTTATCCAGAACGATCCAGCGGATCGGCTGATATTCAAAATAGTAGACAGTATCCTTGGCATAGCCGTTGATCTGCTGCTTATACTCACTGTCCGGAATCTTTAAAACATCGATGGGGCGGTATTTCCGTATCTTCACCGCGCGGTACTTCTTACCGTTGTAGGTAAAGTCCGCAAAAAACATCATGCTCAGCTGCGGGTCCGTATCCTGCTTCGTCGGATATACCGAACTAGTAGAAGACGTGTTTTTCGAATAGTACGGATAAAAATAAAACGATAATCCCTCATCATCCAACTTTTTGATCAGCGCGCTGTCTGTCACCAGCGACTGCGGATAGCTGCCGAACGTGACAATGTCTCCGTCTTTAATGTCACTGGCACTCGCAGCAAAAGCCTTCTGTTCGCCGACATATGGCATCAATAACAATGCTAACGCAAGTGTCATGCACAATAACCTGAATTTCTTCATAGCCTTCCCTCTTTTTCTTTACCTTCTGTCTGATGTCACTTTACTGTAAAGCTTACGCTCCGCTCCGCGGCTGTGACTGTGGATCCTTTACCCGCCTTGAACATCAGTGTGCGCTTACCTGCCGTTCCGATGGTCTGGGTCACGGTCCAGGTGCGGACGTTTCCGCTTACCTTGCTGTTGCTGCTATTCGCGGTCCATGTTGTTACCAGGTTGCCGCTTTCGGCGTATTCCGCCAGATAGTTGCAGTCCGACGTCGTCGTCACGGTAAATGTCTGTGTCGTGCCTTTGTTCATCGTGGCGTTCTTCGCGGATGCCGTAAGAACTCCGGAGGCTACGACCTTGAACGATACGGTCGATGCACTCGTGACCGGTGTCGTATTCGTCGTGCCGCCCTTGAAGACCAGCTTGCGGTCGCCTGCAGTCCCGATCGACTGCATCACATTCCAGGTACGGATGTTGTTTTCCGCTACGCTGCTGTTTCCGGTGGCTGCCCAGCTTTTTACCAGCGTTTTTCCGTCTTCCGCATACAGCATCAGATATTTCACATCCGCTGTCGTCGTTACCGTAAAGCCCTGCATGGATGCCTTGGTGATTGCCGTATACTTCGCCTTCGCGCTGACGATCTTCTTCTCTGCGACGGTGAACTTTACACTCTTTCCAAACGGGCTCGGTGTTGTAGTCTTTCCTGCCTTAAAGGTCAGTTCGCGGTTCCCTGCCGTACCGATGGCCAGTTTTACGGTCCAGGTACGCACATCGCCGCTTACGGTGCTGTTGCCCGATGCCGCCCAAGTCTTTACCAGGTTGCCGCCCTCGGCGTAGAGCATCAGCTTCTGTGCAGAAGCCGTTGTCTTTACCGTAAAGGTCTGTGTACCACCCTTGCCGATGGTCGCAAACTTTGCGGTTGCTTCATTTACCCAGGTATCTTCTACTGTGAAACTTACCGTTTTCTGCAAGGACGTCGGTGTCGTGCTCTTGCCTGCCTTCAGCACCAGGTTTCTCTTACCTGCGGTGCCGATGGACTGGGTCACGGTCCAGGTGCGGACGTTTCCGCTTACCTTGCTGTTGCTACTGTTCGCGGTCCAAGTCTTTACCAGGTTGCCGCCCTCGGCGTAGAGCATCAGGTAGGTCATATCGGAGGTTGTACGGACTGTGAACTCCTGGGTGCCGCCC
>ONPC01000011.1 GCA_900319565.1 uncultured Eubacteriales bacterium
TAAGCTTCCGTAACCGACAGATCATCCAGGTATATGTAATCTGCTTCCGGATCATGATGTACTTCGACCGAAAGAAACGCTACGACCGCCGCATCCTCCGCGACGAGGATACGTTCTTCGCTCTTCGTCCAGTATCGGTCCAGACATCCCGTCTCATACCCCTGAACATCCCGGGTATGATAGATCGTCTGAAGCATCTCTATGAATAATTCACGTATCTTCGGTTCATCCTCAGGAACCGCTATGCGGATCGAATAATTCATTTTCTTATTTCAACTCCTAAATCACTTAACACGTCACCTTTGAAACTGTTTGCCGAAGTTTTTCAGATAGTATTCGTACTCTTCTTTCCGCGCGAAGATGAACGCATGATGGGCATTCTTCTTTTCCTTGCGCAGCATGGACAGATGTTCTCTCCGGCATATCACATGAAACCTTCGGCCTTCATACAAAATGATCAGCGGTACATCTCTGAAGTTTGCTTCATCGCGGACATCCGTTACTTCACTATCATCATCGATCAATCGTAGCGGCATCTTTACAAGTTCAGACAAAAAGTACTTCTCACCGTCCGGCACTTTCACACCCACGGACTCAAGATAGATCCGCACCCATTCCTCCCCCAGTCCGGCGTTGGAATACTGTCCGGCGGAATATACCGAGGGGGAGTACTCTGGCAGGGTCACTTTCTTTCCGTACACGATCTTTTTAATGGTCTCCGGAGAGAGAAAAAACTCTTCGGCGATCTCCAGGATCGATGCTCCCGATGAATATCGATGCAGGATCGCACCGTTTCTCTTATTCAGTTTTTCTCGATAACCGGACGCTTCTCCCCAGCCTTCCCGCTTGGTACGTTTGGGAATGTAGATTGCCTTTCCTTCCGCGTACTTCTGCACTTCTTTAAGAAGGCTTTCGGGGAGAATGTCCTTGGCATTTTCATACTGCATATTAATCCGCCAGTCTGTTCATTCTTTCTTCGAGTTCGTTTATGGATTTGGTAATGGACTCGCAGGACTCCAGGTCATCAATAGAAGCATGCCACATCAAAGTGTGGATTCCCTTGAAATACGCCATGCACAGGAAGCGCTCCCGGAAGTTCCGGATCTCGATGTTTTTCCTCTTAGCATAGTCATATAATTTCTCGGGGACCAGCAGATACGGCTTATTCAGATCCAGTATCGCAAAGTCCATCAGAAAATCCATGATCCCGGCACGTCCCCAGTCCGCGCAGTAGGTCTTCCCGGCATCATCTACCAGCATGTTGCAAAAAAAGGTGTTGTTGTTTGCCAGATACCGCTGACCCTCGCAGAACTCTGCGTACTGCATGACCTTAGCATAGATCCTGTCGAAATAATCCTTCTTAAGAAAGGTGGTATCAAACATCTGGGTCCAGTTGTGCCAGTAGCCTTCCCGGTTCTCATCGAAAGTAGCTTCTACGAACTCCTTAAATGTCTTATAAGGGGCTTCATTGTTCTCATCGAACTCTCCATAACCGGCAATACCACTTATATCCGTAGCCGCTATCTTGAAGATCATCTCAAAGAAGTTCTCATAATTCTTTTCGAACTCTTCAACGGACAATTCATTGGCATTTCTGCCCTTGGGGCTGAGCTCGATCCTGTCCCCGGTCAGGTTTCTTATAAAAATATCTCTATTCATGTTTATATCCTCTCATGTAAATGGTTTTTTCTGTAGGCGCCTTACATAAGAAAGCATAACAGAATGCCTCACCCATGAAAAGAGACAGAATACTTATAACCAAAGAGTACCTATGTTACTTACAGGCAATGTAGACATCCATGCTCTCTCCGTCCGTTTCAAAGCACGGGATCACTTCGTCCTCCACACGTTCCAGGCCGTTCGTTCTCATGAAATCAAACAAGGTGTGATATGCCCCGGGGATCGTTACAAAGGGGTTCTCGAATGGCCGTTCAATGTGGATGGCCACATATTTATGCGTAGCCTGCTCCTTGATCTCATATCCCTCAAGGCTTACATCCTCGGGCAATACCAGCGCCGCCGTATAGCCGTGCATATTGAAGACATTGACCTGCTCCTGCGAAACGTTCGGGAAATCCCATCCGATCACTTTCGGGTTTTCAATGCCATTCTCTTTAGCGATCTTATACATCCTGCCGACCGTGTCACTCTCGGGCTCGGTGCTGATCACCGTATATGCTATGTAGCGGAACCCTGCGACATCTTCCACACGAAGATTTGAATATGCATCGCTTCGTTTATCCATTTCTTCCCGAAACAGATTATCCAAGGTACAGTTGAATATCTTGCAGATCTCAAGTGCCTTATCCATTTCGGGGTTCGCCGCATCCATTTCCCATTTGGAAATGGTCTGGCGGCTTACGTTCAGTTTTTCTGCCAGGGCTTCCTGTGTCATATTCTTACTAAGTTGGCGTAAGTATTGAAGATTTTTACCAAAACTCATAGCTTGTCTCCTTTTCATCTGTATTTGCTTTGACTTTAAGTTGCTTTTGCTCCGCGTCGCAAATACAGATTAGCAAATATACACAATAAGTTCCACCAACCGAAGATTGCTGTTTTTCAGTTTTCCGCAACCACAGGTTGCGGGCACAATTCATTCACTTTTCACGTGTTATTCTGTCGGATATAGTTTTTCACCGAGGAAGAACGATACCTCATCTTCCATTTCTTCCTCAGAAAGATCCCAAGGAAACGGGGTGGCATCTTCCATAGTGTTTTTCATCAATTCATCCTGTGTTCCGATCTCAGCAACAATAAATGGCTTTTTATCAAAACACACTTCGTCGATCCTATAGTACAGATCTTTGTACTTATATACTTTTCGATGACTTTTCCGGACAATTACATCCGAATCCTTTTGAACGGTTGTTGCCGTTTGGGAATAAGGCAAATCAATCTCTTGAGCTACTGCTCCATGAGCGACCATGATATCTTCGATGTGATCTTTGATCCGCTCAAACTCATCTCTTGTTATATCTGTATATTTCCACATATAGCATCCTCTGTCTTTGGGTTGCTCAGGAGGCATACCGTCTCGACATGTGCGGTTCTGGGGAACATGTCGACCGCGCGGGCGCGCACGACGTGGTAGCCGTGCTGCTGTAGGATCTCCAGGTCACGGACCAGGCTGGTCGGTTTGCAGGAAATGTAGATCATGTTCTCGACGCCGTAGGCGATGATCTTCTCCAGGGCCTTCGGGTGAACGCCGTCGCGCGGCGGATCCAGCACGATGAAATCGGGGCGTTCCTCGATCTCATCGAGTTTTTTCAGGACATCACCCGCGATGAAGGTGCAGTTCTCCAGGTGGTTTTTGCGTGCATTGTCCCGGGCCGCTTCCACGGCCTCTTCGACGATCTCGACGCCGATGACATGGCGCGCCACGGGCGCCAGCATCTGGGCAATGGTTCCGGTCCCGCTGTACAGGTCGAAGACCGTGCGTCCCGCTGTTTCGCCGACATAGGAACGCGCCACATTATACAAGACTTCCGCGCCCAGGGAGTTCGTCTGGAAGAACGAGAACGGGGAAATGCGAAACTCCAGCCCTAACAGGCGCTCGGTCAGGTCGGGCTCGCCGTACAGGACCGTGGTCTTCTGGCTCGCGACCGTGTCGGCCACGCTGTCATTGACCATGTGCAGGATCCCGTGGATCCGGTCACGGCAGGGCAGCGCCAACAGCGTTTCCACGTAGCCCGGAAGATCCAGATCCGCCGTCTCGCCGGTCGTCACGAGCGCGACCATGTAGACGCCCTCGGAGAAACTTTTGCGCAGCAGCAGGTGGCGCAGGACGCCGTCGTGCCGCATCTTGTGATAGTAGGGCAAGCCCTTTTTGCGGTAGAACTCCAGGGTCGCACGCAGGATCTGGCGCATGCCTTCATCGACCATCTGACAGTCCGTCACCGGGACGATGTCGTACATGCTGTTGCGTTTATGCAGGCCCAGCGCCAGCGGGCCGTCCTTATATTCGTCGCCGAAGGAAAACTCCATTTTGTTGCGGAATTCCGCGGATAGCGGGCCATGGGTAATGGGTTCGAATTCATAGGGGGTATCGATCACGCTGTCCAGCAGACGGCGGATCTGGGCCTCCTTCATGGCCAGTTCGTCCTCGTAGGGCAGGCTGCGGTAACAGCAACCGCCGCAGATGCCGAAATGCGGGCACAGGCCGTCCGCGACGGTCTTTTCGTTCGGAGCCGGCTTCGTCACCTCCAGAAGCTGCGCCTCCAAACGGCCGCTGCGCTTTTTATTGATGCGCGCGGACACGGTCTGTCCGGGCAGTGCATTTTTCACCACAACTTCCCGCATCTCCCCGGTCGACGCATCCTGCGCCGTCATTATGCCTTTATTCGGATAATCTGTGCGGATTACCTTTCCGCTGACGATCTCACCTTTTTTCATGGTTTCCATCCTGTTTCTTTTGATTTATTATGTGCGATCCGTACCGGGACCGCCTTTGCTTCGCCAAAAGCCGCGGTCTCGGAGCAGACGCACTCGAAATATAAAAATATCCCCGCCCGGAAACGGCCCGGGCGAGGATTTCGCGCAACGATTCAAATGATCGCGTTCTCGGTCAGATCACAGAATTATGCCTCAGCCTCAGCCTTTGCATCTTCTGCGTCGTCCTCATCATCGTCATCATCGAAGAACTCGTCATCAAACTCGTCTTCGAAATCATCATCAAAATCTTCCATGTAATCCGGTGTCAACAGACGATATACAAGATAAGCGATGGCGCTTACTACTACGAGTCCGCCGATCACTGCCAAAACCTTATAAAGTTTCTTGTGAGACTTCTTCTCTTCTACTGCGTTTACTGCTGCAACGATCTCTTCAATCTTATTATTCTCCATAGTCCTGTCTTCTCCCTTTCAGTCATAGTCATTGAATATCCGGAAATACCCGACGATATATCTGTACAGAGATTATATCATACAATTTCCTAAATTACCATACCTAATTTTGAATTTATGCGTCATCAGTCTTCGATTTTTTCAAACTGCGCGAAGCCCGCCAGCATGACCTTCGGCGATACTTCTTCGTCGAACTGCACGCGAACTTTGTAGTCTGTCGGCGTCTCGGTGATCTCCAGCACCGTGCCTACGCCGAAGCGGGCCTGGCGCACGCGGTCGCCGACTGCGAAATCCAGGTGATCCGCCTTCACGCTCGGAACGGATTTGCCGAACGCGGGAGGCTTCGGGCTTCCGTAGCCCAAGGAACCCAGTTTCGGCTTCGTGTAGGCCTGCGCAGCTTTAGCCGCCCCCGACGCGGAAAACATTTCGTCACGGACCGTTGTGCGCGTGGGGCGCATGACGGGCTCGTCGTCCGTGTCGCGGTAACGGTTTCGGAAACTGCCGCCCCAATCGTCATCAAATGTCTGCCTGCGGGCCGGCGCCTGGCCTTCTACCACGAGCATGCCGTCCTCGATCTCGCGGATGAAGCGTGACGGGATGCAAAACGTCGTCTCTCCGCGGAGCATGCGGACTTTCGCCATGGTCAGCGTCAGCGTCTTTCGCGCACGGGTAATGCCGACATAACACAGGCGGCGTTCCTCTTCGATATCTTTCGCCAGCCCGGAATTTATGGACATGCTGCTCGGAAACAGTCCGTCCTCCATACCTGCCAGATATACATGATCAAATTCCAGACCTTTCGCGCCATGCAGCGTCATGAGCAACAAACGTTCGTCATCCTCGCCGACGCTGTCAATGTCCGCCACCAGCGCCACTTCCTCCAGAAATGCGGACAAACTCGGCTCGTCGGCATCCCGTTCGAAATCCGCCGCCTTTGAGATCAATTCATCGATGTTCTCGCTCTTCGTCTCTTGTTCTTCCAGCGTAAGTTTCGCCAGTTCATCCTCGTAGTGGATATCATCCAGCAGTTCGCCGATCAGTTCATCCACGGTCAGGCCCTGGGCCAGAGAGCGGAAACGGAAGATCACGTCCACAAAGCCGTGGATCTTCTCTGCGGTAGCCTTCGACAGACCGGGGATCTCCCCAGCCGCGCAGAAGGCATCCAACAGGCTTATATCATGCGTCAGCGCGTAGTCGGCGCATTTTGCCACGGTCGTGGAACCGATGCCGCGCTTCGGCACATTAACGATACGGGAGACCGCCAGATCATCCCGACCGTTATCGATGGTCTTCAGATACGCCAGCACGTCCTTGATCTCGGCGCGCTGATAGAAGTTGATGCCCCCGACGACACGGTAAGGCACGTTTTGGCGGATGCAGCTTTCCTCGAACAGACGGGACTGCGCATTCGTGCGGTACAGGACCGCAAAATTGTTGTAGCCGATACCGGCCGCGGCCTTCGACGCCACTTCGGCGACGATGCGGTCCGCCTCCTGGCGCGCGTCGTCAAACACACGGAAACGAACGGCCTGCCCTTCTTCATTGACCGTGCGCATGGTCTTACTCTTTCGGGCGCGATTGTTGCGGATCACGCAGTTCGCCACATCCAGGATGCGCGTCGTCGAACGGTAATTCTGTTCCAGTTTGATGACCCTCGCTCCCGGAAAATTCTGCTCAAAATCAAGAATGTTCGTGATGTCCGCGCCGCGGAAACTGTAGATGGACTGGTCGTCGTCTCCCACCACGCACAGGTTTTTGTGCAGTTTCGAAAGCATCGCAACCAGGCGGAACTGCACATGGTTCGTGTCCTGATACTCATCCACGTGAATGTAGCGAAAACGGTTCTGGTAGTATTCCAGCACGTCCGGGCACTCCTCGAACAGGTCGACGGTCTTCGCCAGAAGGTCGTCGAAATCCAGCGCGTTACTCTTCTTCAGTTCCTGTTCGTACTCGCGATAGATCTGCGCGATCTTTTTTTCGAGGTAGTCGGACGCCTCTTTCTCGCTCTGCTCCGGCGTGATCAGGTTCTCCTTATAATGCGAGATCTGCTCGATCACCCTGCGCTCCGGAAACTTCTTCGCATCGAGCGCCAGCCGCTTGACGATCTGCCGTACCACCGTCTTCTGGTCGTCCGTATCATAGATCGTGAAGTGGTTGTCGTAACCGATCCGGTCAATGTACCGGCGCAGGATGCGGGCACAGGTCGCGTGAAATGTGGCCACCCAGATGTTCTGCCCGATCCCCGGGACAATGCGCTCCACACGGTGCTTCATCTCTTCTGCCGCTTTGTTCGTGAAAGTGATGGCCAGGATCTCGTATGGCGACGCCAGTCCCTGCTCCAAGATCCAAGCGATGCGGTGTACGATCACACGCGTCTTACCGGAGCCGGCTCCGGCCAGGATCAGAAGCGGTCCCTCCGTCGTGGTCACGGCCTCTTTCTGCTCTTTATTCAAGCTGTCGTATATGCTCATAAATACTCCTGAAAAAACAGAACAGACATCCTTTGGACGCCGCCCCTATCTCTCATAATCATAATACAAATACCCGTTTTTGTAAAGGAGACGGCGCAGTTCTGTCTTTAGCTCTTTACATTGTTAAAAAGAAATGCTATAATCGGTTTGGAAGGATTCATCGGAACTTGACTTAATTAATCACGGAGGGATCATGAGCAGTTACTACACGATATCCGAAAAAAAGATCAAACCCTGGACTTCGATCATCGTTTTCTTCCTGTCGGTCCTTATTTTTTCGATTCTGTATTTTACGGTCCTGTCACAGGACAGCAGTCTGGTCCGTGAACGGGAACGGTATCACGCCGTCGGCTGTGCTACTGCCATCCAGGAAAAACTTGAAACAGTCACGTCGCGTGTCCAGACTCTGGCAGACTGCATCGTTGAAAACGCGGATGACCCCGATCTCCAGCACGCTCTGGCGCAGCGCATCTGGACGCGATTAAACGACGAAGCATCCATTCCCCTGAAAAATATACTTCTGGCTCCGAGCGGAGTCGTATCTTACTTCTATCCCGAGGAGGGCAATGAAGCCATCCGGGGCATGAA
>ONPC01000114.1 GCA_900319565.1 uncultured Eubacteriales bacterium
CACACACCGACCATGAACCGCACGATCAATTCGAAACTGCGCCGCTTCGCTGCGAAGGCGGCGAAATGTGTCCGCGAGGAACAGGAAGGAAAATACAAACCGAAAAAGCGCGACGAAAAGCTCGAAGCACTGGCTGACTCCACGCGAAAGGAAATGTACACCTTCCTGTGTGAGTGCTTCGGCGAGCCCGCCACGACGTTTGACTTCGAGTATGTCGACAAAGATAAGAAATACCATGTCGATCGGAAATTGACCCCGAAGAGCTTTTACAAAAAGTACGTAGGCGTCGACCTTGTGAAGGATTATGTGAGCATCGTGAACTCGCCTACGGCGGATAAACCGTTCTACAAGAACATCACGATCGACTATCTGGGCAATGTCGTGGGCGGCAACCGGGTGCAGTACCTGAACCTGCCCATGGAGGAGCTGAAGGACCTGATCGTACGGCAGTTAAAGAACGGAAGCGTGGTCTGGTTCGGCAGCGACGTCAGCCTGAAGGGCGACCGCGAGGCGGGCATCTGGAGCGAGGCCTGCTTCGACTACGAAGGCACGTTGGGCATGAAGTTCGACATGTCGAAGGAGGACCGCCTGAACTTCCGTGAGTCCGCGATGAACCACGCGATGGTGATCACCGGCGTGAACCTGGATGAAAAAGGACAGCCGACCCGCTGGAAGATCCAGAACAGCTGGGGCGAAGACCGCGGCGAGAAGGGCTTCTACCTGATGGATGCGAAGTGGTTTGACAACTACGTATTCCAGGCAGTCGTAAAGAAGGAATTGCTGACGAAAGAGCAACTGAACTATCTCGAAGACGAACCCAATCATTACATGCCTTGGGATCCCATGGGGACGCTGGCACAGTAACCGGGCGTCTCGAAAGGAATAGGAACCATGAACAAACCACTGATAAAAGCGCTGAAGCACGTGAACTTCCTGTCCGGGCACATCGGGACGGAGGAGGAGCTTAAGAAGCACCGGAAACTGACCGAGTTGGTCGGCCGCGTCGGTACACCGAAGGGCGATGTCATCCGCACCCGTTTCCGGGTCGGGAAGATCCGCTGCGAGGAGACGAAGCCGGTGTTCGCCCACAATCCGAACTATGTGATCCTGTACTGCCACGGCGGCGGCTACGTGATCGGCGGCCTGAAGCTCGCCGGCATCATGAGCACGAAACTGGCCATGGCGACCGGATTTACCGTGCTTTCGTTCGACTACCGGCTGGCGCCCGAACATCCCTATCCGGCTGCACTGGAAGACGCGGTCCGGGTCTGGGAGTACCTGACAAACGATATGTACGCGCCGGACCACGTACTGGTCGGCGGCGATTCGGCCGGCGGAAATCTGGCCCTATGCCTGACACAGAAGCTCGCGGCAGAGGGGAAAGCACAGCCCCGACAGTTGCTTCTGTTCAGCCCGTGGACGGACATGACCGGCACGGCGCCTGCATACGAGATACACAAAAAGGACGACCCGATCCTGAGCGCGGAATTCGTACTGGATGCGTCCAAGAAGTACATTTTGGACGGAGATCCGACCGATCCCCGCTTCAGCCCGCTGTTCGGCGATTTTACGAATTTTCCGCCGACCTATATCATGGCGGGACGAAACGGGATCCTGGTGGACGACAGTATCCGCCTGAAAGAGCGGATCGAGGAGTGCGGCGGAAAGGCCGTACTGGATATTGAAGAAAAAGGTTGGCATGTCTACCCGCAGATGCCGCTTCCAATGGCCGGCAAGGCCATGGAGAGACTGGCTGCCCATGTGACGAACGAGATCTACGGAGCAGACCGAATCGGAGGACACAATGGCAAGTGATCAATGGTACAAAACGGACAATGTCTCCAAAGCCTTCCTGGCTACGGTAACGAAGCGGGAGACGCGCGCATTCCGTCTGAGTATCACGCTGAAAGAAGACATTGACCCGGAGCTTTTGCAGCAGGCCGTGTTGTCGGCGATCCAGGACCGCCCGCAGGTGCAGGTGCGGATCCGCCGCGGCTTTTTCTGGCACTATCTGGAGGACACGGAACTGCTTCCCAAGGTGAAAGAGGAAGACGACCGGATCTGCCCGCTGCTGTATGTGCCTGGAAAGACCATGTTGCACTATCAGGTGACATATTTTCATAACCGTATCAACCTGGATATGTTCCATGCGCTTACGGACGGGACCGGAGGCATGGAGTTTTTGAATATCATTTTGCTGGATTATCTGAGGCTGAAGTATCCCGGACAGTTCACGGATGTGACCATCCACTCGGGGGCTTCGGCGGGGGACTTGAACCAGGATGGTTACCGTCAGTTCTATGAGGGGCAGAGTATGCCCGGGGGCTCAGGGCTGCAGAAAGCCTTTCATCCGAGCGGCCTGAAGCTGCCCTATGACCAGCTGCAGTTTTTTGAACTTCACATGTCGACATCCCAGATCCTGCCTAGGGCGAAGGAGATCGGCGTTTCGTTGACCAGTTACCTGGGGGCCGCGTGGATGCTGGCGCTTCGTGCCGAAATGCCGGTGCGCAAACGCAACCTCCCGGTGACCCTTTCATTGCCCGTAAACCTTAGAGGGTTTTATCCGTCGAAGACCGCGCGGAATTTCTTCAACAGCGTGAACATAAGCCATGTGTTCGACCGTGAGATCTCGTTGAACGAGCTGGCCGTTGAATTCGACGCGAAACTGAAGGGGCAGCTGGAACCCGAGAAGATCCAGAAAGAGATGGACACCTTCCAGACCATGCAGACCTTCGCGCCGGTACGCCCGGTGCCGCTCTTCATCAAGCAGATGGTAGTGCGGCATTTCACGAAGAAATCGAACAAAAAAGTCTCGATGGTGTTCTCGAATATGGGCGTCATGAAACCGCCCGCCGAAGTGGGCGAGTACATCGAAAACTACAGCGGCTTCTGCAGCACCAACACGATGTTTTCGACGATGTTCGGGTATAAGGATCACCTGATCCTGGGCGTTTCGTCCGCGTACATGAACACCGGCGTGGTGAAGAATTTCGTGCGTGCGCTGTCGGAGTCCGGCGTGGATATCACGATTTATGCGACGGAGGTGGTCTGATGAAAAAATGTCCGTATTGTAAGGTCAATGTCGGATCGGATCCGGGAAAATGCCCGCTCTGCCAGAGCCGGCTCACCGGCGAGAGCGAGACCCCGTATTTTCCGCATCTGGACACACTGAAGAAGCGTTCGTTGTTTTATAAATTGCAATTGTTCATCGTATGGGTCCTGCTGATCGTAGCGCTTGGGCTGGATTTCCTGATGGGCCTGCGTCTGCCGGGCTACCCCGATCTTCACTGGAGCCTGCTCTTTAGTATGTGGCTGATCATCGCGGAATTCGGGATCATGCGCAGATTTAAGCCCGGAACCGGTTCCGCCGGTAAGGTGACATCGATCGTCCTGATCACGCTGATCGGCCTGCTGGTCACGGCGAGTTACCTGAACTTCTTTGAGCTGGCACTGGACTTGATCGTGCCCATCGTTTTGACGGCCATGATCGTGGCGGATTTTGTGCTGGCCTTCGTGGATCGGCATGGTAATACCATGGTTTATCTTCTGACCGGATTGGCGCTCGGCGTGCTGCCGAGCCTGGCGCGCTTCTTCGCGGGCCAGACATTGCCCCTGGCATGGGTCATTAGCCTGTTGGTCAGTGTGACACTGCTGGTTGCCGTAATCATCTTCAAAGGACGTTCTGTTTCCGCAGAGTTTCGGAGAAGATTTGACGTGTGACCGGAGAAAAAAACAAAAGAACGAAATCGGAATCTTTACTCAAAATATCAAGCGAGCCTCAAAAAACTATGTTAACATGTAGTCAAGATCGATCGAAGTAACATTTGTTTGAGGCTCGTTTTTTCGAACCTCTCCACGTAAGAAAGGTGTGTCTATGGAGAACATCATGCTTTTGGCGGACAGCCTGAAAATGATTGAAGATACGCTGGGCGAAAACCTGTCGACCGAGGACATCGCGAGCCGGTGCGCCTGCTCGAAATCGACGCTCGAGAAACTGTTTCGCTACGTGTATAATCGGTCCGTCCATGAATATGTGGTCCTGCGGCGCATGATGCGTGCGGCGCGGCTCATGGAAACGTATCCGGAAATGAATCTGCTGGAGATCGCCATGGAGTGCGGCTATAGCTCCAACGAAGCATTTACCCGTGCGTTTAAGGGCGTCTGGCAGGTGAACCCGTCGGCCTTCCGCAAGGAAAACCACGCTGAACTGTTCCCGCGCTTCACACCTCCGACGATTCAAGGAGATGAATATATTATGAGTAGAATGAAGTTTGATATTTCCGAGTTGTATGATCTGTTCTGTGAACGGAAGAATTGTTATTTTGTCGTATGTGACATCAAGAGCCTGATCCCGATCAATGAGATCAGCCGTAAGGCCGGTGATCTGGCCATCCTGACCGCGATGCAGCGTATGACCGACGCGGCAGGCCCTAGTGATTTGGTGTTCCGCATCGGAGGCGACGAGTTCTGCATGCTGACGGCGAGCGAGGACGTAAGCTATGCCGACGGTATCGTTAAGGCGATCCTTGATCGCAACAACGAGTGCATTTCGTTTGAAGGCAGGGACATTCCGCTGATGCTTTATGCCGGTACCGTGAAACTGGATCTGGCGCATATGAAGTATGACGCTCTTTTCACCGGGCTGCACAACGCTCTGAGAGACGTAAAGAAATAATACAATTGAATATGCATAGTAAACCGGCCGTAGACACAGGAATGTTTGCGGCCGGTTTGTTTATGCTGATACGATAAACGAAATTTACCCATGAGAAGTGTTGACTTTACTTCCTGCATTTGATAGATTTAATGTGGATAGCGTAAAAGTAACAGGGAGGGGAAATGATGAAAAATAATTCTGTTTATATACGCGTGATCACGACTGTGCTGGCGCTGCTTCTGGTGGTGCCGGGTCTTTTTATTGACGGTGTGCAGGCCGCCCCGGAGAATACGAAGACCGGCTCGGCGGATCATGATGAGATAAAGGTTCTTTCCGTATCCGTCCATGTAGATACGAAGACAAACATGGTTTCCTCGGAACTGATCCTTCAGAATACCGGGGCGCAGGACGCAGAGGTCACATTTCCCCTGCCGGAGATCTCAGCGGGGATAGACCGGCAGGCATTGGCCGTAAAGACCGCCAGAGGCGAAAACGTCGCCCTGCAGGACGGCCTGGTGACGCTTCCCGTAAAAGCGGGCGAAAGCGCCGGCCTGTCTTATGCCTACAAGACGAAGAAAGCGCTTAGCTTTGAGCGCACGATCGCATTCGACCTGCGGCAGCTGTCCGGATACTTTAATGATCGCATCGGCCATTTGGATTGGTCGGTCGATATGCCTTTGTATGAACGGATCCTGGTTCGGGAGATCGCGCCGGCAAACTACCAAGTGAAGGAAAACACCGTCCGGGTGATGCTGGATGATTTTTCGGTCAGCCGGTTACTTAACCGGGTTTATCTGGCGCGTACAACGCATCAGGATCTGATGGCGGAGCTGGAGGAAAAAGAAGAGACCGAGGATGTCTCCATGGCGCTGTTTCTCGCGGAGAACTATCGGAAATGGTTTGACGATCCGTCTCTGATCCGGGACAGCCTGGTCTTCATAGAGCAACTCTCGGGAGATTATTCCTATAGTTTGAATTCAAACCTGACCATGCAAAACCTGTATTTCGAAAAGTATTATCCGAAGGACAGGGAGATGCTGCTTCAGGAAATGAAATATTATAGCGCAAATTGGAGTTTTTCCGGGACAGTGACCGGATATGATGAGGAGCAACTGCGTTTTTTCAGTACCATGTACTGGAAGACCATTACCGATGATACATATGATCTTTTTCACGGATTGTTGTGGAGCATGGGCAGTATCCGGGAGGACGTGGAACCGTATGAAGCATTTTATAGGAATAATACACCGGCCGTTTCAGCTATGAGTAGCAAGAATACGCCCCAGATTTATGCCGTCTTGCTTACGAGACAGCCGGACCTGGCCGGAAAACCTCTGGCTGCTGACCACTCGGAAACCGACTGGGAGTCAGTCATAATCACTCCGGCGGACGAGATGGCGCTGCTAAGGACACCGGCAAACCGGACATATGCGATGGAGGACCGAACGGATTTTCAGTATCTGTATCTGGATGAGAACGATATTGAGAGCCCGGAGGCATTACAGGATCTTCTGAACACCTTACATGTCAAAGCTGTGATTCGCCTGCAGATCGTGCCAGAGGACAGCGATGTCTTCCGCGCGCTTAGTGAAGCAAAAGGCGAATACATGTATGCCTGCTATGGATATGACGGGACGGAAACCTATCCTTTTGAGCAGTTTGCAGCTGATCTTTTGGAAGCCGAAGGGGAACAGTTCCGGGAGCTGAACGGAAATGAATTTATCGATGAAGACTGGGGAAAAACCAACTTGTATTACAAACTGGCTCCTATCAATGAGCCCTTAAAGGGTGCTCTGTCCGTCCCTGTCTTTACCCTGTATTGGGGTTACGCGTTTCCGGTAGAGAGAATCGTTGAAGCCTACAAAGAAAAGGAAGATGAACAAACGGGGATCAATGTCCCCAGAGTCACCGGCGGTCCTCTTTCCGACGCCTGGCTGGTGGAGAATTTCGAGTGTAATCATCCGGATTCGGAGATGTCCGGTATCGGAATGATCAAATATCTGATGAAGCATCCGATCCCGGAGAAGATGATTGCTGATCGTGATGCAGCCTCGCAGAAGGTGGCCGATGCCAATTCGGAGGCGCTTAAACAGGCACGGAGCGTGCTGAACCTGCCGGAGGCTTCGGAGGTGATCGAGGCGGCATTGTCCGGGCCGACACCTACAGAAGTTCCTACGGAGGCACCGACGGAGGTGACAACCGAAGCGACGACAGAGGCCCTGACAGAGGGTTCTACGGAAGCTTCGACGCAAGCGTCTGCAGAAGCGACGCCGGAAGTAGAGACACAGGCTTCTACCGAAGTGGATGCCGGTAATACGACGCAGGCCTTCGAAGAAACAACAGAGATGGTAGAACCATCCCGGGGACACGGCGAGAAGAAAGAGCCGTCCGATAACAACATGGTCTGGATCCTGGTGATCGTAGCGGCAGTCGTCGTATTCGGAGGCGTGGCCGGTGTGACCGCGGTCTTGCTGAAAAAGAAGAAAAAATGACCATAATAATACGGCGCCGGGAGCGTGAGCTCTTCGGCACCGTTTTTTATCGTATGCACTGAAAACAGTACTTTTTTAAGGCCGTTTTCGATTTTTCAATGTGGATCGAATTCGGTTCTTCTTAGGAGCATCGCCCCGGTTCAGGATCGCCTGAACGGGCTTGAGTTCGGCAAAGGAGGTGATCTTATCCGCGACGGTCAGGATCCAGCCTTCGCGGTAACGCGGCGGCCGACGCAGGTTTAAGGGGAACATGTGACAGCGGATCATGTCAGCCTCGATGTCGCCGATGGAAAAATCACGCTTCGCGTTTTTCAGGGAGATGTCGGCGTGATAGAAACCATGCCATTTGTGTCCGTCCTCATGCCAGTCATATAAGAAGTAATCATGGAGCAGGGCACCGCGAACCAGGGCACGTTCATCGGTCCGTAGGCGAAGCTTTCGGGACAGACGGATGCACATGGACGTTACATGCAACGAATGGTCATAGATGCTCTGGGAGCCATGCTGAATATAGGACCGGCTTTGCTGCATGCCCTCGGATGTCAATATATCATTGCCATAGAGACGGATCAGGTCAGCCGGAGCTATCGTTTGCTTTTTCATGAATTTCCTTTCTGCCGCAGTCAGTCGTTCGGCGACCGGGCGGCCCGGGAAGGTAAATGTACCGTGTATATTATACGGATTTAGAAGCCGCTTCGCAAGGGCGCAAGGGATCTTTTATGTTTTTTTAAGAATGCATCCGCGCGCCTCAAAAGAACCATGAGTGTTACGTAAGTGTTACGTTCCTTTACAAATCCGTGAAGGATTGTTTCAAATCTGTTAAAGTGTGTTAAGAATGTGTTATTTTTTAGCGCATGCGGTTGACATATCCGCCCGCGTTCATTAGAATCGAATTAGTTTCCGAACTATTAGAACTAAGGAGGAGGAACAGGATGAAAAGAAATATTAAGAATAAGGTGATCGCGACCGCTTCGGCGCTGGTGTTGACAGCTGGTTTGGTCGGTTGCGGCGGAAAGAATACGGATGAGACGACGGGGAGTACCCCGGAAACCTCAACGGCGGCAGAGGTGAAAACGACCGAGGCACCTGCTACTACGGAGGAAGTGAAAACGACGGAAGCTCCCGCAACGACGGAAGAGGTAAAGACGACCGAAGCGCCCACGACGGAGGCGCCAACGGAGGCACCGACCGAGGCACCGACACAGGCACCGACTGAGGCTCCTACAGAGGTCCCTAAACCGGATACACTCTTTACGAAGGACACGTATCCGAAGGTGGACGGCGCGACTGCACAGTACCCGATGTCTCTGGAGATCGCGAAGGCGACCATGGGCCTTAGTCAGGAAGAGGCAGAGGAATTCATTATCCACCACACTACGAAGAACGCATACTACAATCTGATCGATAAGAAGGTCGACGTGATCTTTGTTTCCGAGCCTTCGGACGACATCCTGAAGCGCGCGGAGGAAGCGGGCGTTACTTTTGAGATGTGCGGCATTGGCCGTGACGGCTTCGTTTTTGTTGTAAATGATCAGAACCCGGTACAGAGTCTGACACTGGATCAGATTCGTGATATCTATACCGGAAAGATCACGAACTGGAAGGAAGTCGGCGGCGAAGATGTCAATATCTGTGCTTATCAGCGTGAGCAGAACTCCGGCAGCCAGAACTTGATGGAGAAAATGGTCATGAACGGTCAGGAGATGATGGAAGCTCCGAAGAGCTACTATATCGACTCCATGTCCGGCCTGATCGACCAGATCGCGGCGTTTGAGACCAGCCGTTCTGCCATCGGATATTCCGTATATCTGTACGCAAAGGATCTGTATGTAAAGGACAATATCAAATTCCTGGGCGTCGACGGTGTGGTCCCGAGTGACGCAACGATCGCCAGCGGTGAGTATCCTCTTTCGAAGATCGTTTACGCGGTTTATCGCAGCGACGAGCCGGCAGACAGCCCGGTTCGCAAACTGTGCAACTGGCTGCTCACCGAGGAAGGCCAGGAAGCAGTTGTAGCCGGCGGCTACACCGGTATTGTCGGTGAGGCTCCTGTTGCTGACGGCTCCTACCTGATCGAGGATTATGAAAGAGGTTTATTCAGGGATGTCGACGGTAATGTGACGGCGCAGGAAGACCTGAAGGACGGCACGTTTACATTGACCGGTTCTTTAGGAAAATTCGATGATAAATGGAATTTCCAGACCTTATACCCGTTTGCGGTCAGAAACTTTAAGCTGGCTGATGATTTCCGCATCATTCATTCCGGAGGAACCGGGGACGATACACCCGGTGCGATCCCTGATTTCATGGAGTTCTACAGCGATTATGTTCGTAACTCGGGAGTTTCCTACAGTATCGTGATCAAGGACGGAAAGATCAGCGAGATCGATATTGCTTCTTAAAACCAATACAAGTTTTACCCCATCCGCGTGTGATCCACACGCGGATGTTGACTAAAGGGGGGAGAGTTTATGAGAAAGTGCAGTTTCAAATCGATACGTTTACTCGCGGTGCTTCTGGCGCTGCTGCTGGTGGCGCTCAGCCTGCCGGTAGTTCCGGCGCAGGCAGCGTCAAAAGCTTCCGAAACATCGGCGGACGATGACGACATCTCGGTGCTGTCCGTCATCGTGAATACGAATTCAGAGACGAACGAAGTCTTCACCGAGCTGGTCTTGCAAAACAAGGGCTCGGAAGATAAGCAGATCACATTTCCCCTGCCGGAAGTATATGCGGGGATCAACACGAAAACATTGACTGTAAAGATCGCAAACGGCGAGGGTCTCGTACATGATAGCGGCACGGTGACCCTGGATATTCAGGCCGGAGGTTTTGCAGGGGTGTCTTTTACCTATAAGACGAAGAAGAACCTGGTTTACGAGCACCTGATCGGATTTGATCTGAAGCAGCTTTCGGCGTTGTTTAATGACCGCATCGGTCATCTGGAATGGACCGTTGACATGCCGCTGTATGAGTTGATTTTGGTGGATGATATCCAGCCGGTCAACTTTACATGTGATGGTAAGCAGATCCGCGTGGAGCTGGATAACTTTCTTGTGAGCCGCCTGCTGGACAAGGTTTATTTGGATCGGATGACGCATAAGGATCTGCTGGAAAAGATTGAAAATACCGACGAGGAGATCGAGGAAGAGTATGAACGGCTTCAGGATATCCCAAACGAGTTGGCTCCTTTGATAAAAGAATATGAGGAATTGGAGGCTAGAATCGATCAAGAGATTGATTGGGAGAACGGATGGGATAGTATGGATCCGGAACAGCAGAACTATATTTCTGGGCTGCAAGATCAACAGGAAACCCTTTTTGAAAAAATCGATGAACTCGAAGCTGAGGCATATGATCTGGAAGACGCTATCACTAAGCAGATCGTGAATAGGTTTATCACAGAGAACTATCGTCAGTGGTATATAAATCCCGAAGAAATACAGAGACAGAAACCTTTAGATACGATTTCACTGGGTGAAACACTCTTTAATATGTATCTGGATCGGCATTATACACAAGAGGAGAGAAGGACGATCCTTAGGAAACTGAAGAGCGAAGACACCTCGGAAACAGGAGATTATTCCTACGAGATACTTAAAATTTTATATTCAGAGCGCCTTTCTCCGGATTTTGAGGACGGCTTGTTCTCGCAGCTTTTGTGGGGCATGGGTCTTCTCGATTTGTCGTATTACGATTTTGATACGCCCGGGCCTGCGGTTCGGGCAATGTATTATGGCAGTGATCATTCGGTATATGCTATCATCCCAAGCGGACCGAAAATCGATCGGAGTAAGGTTGTTGTTTGGCAAGGTGAGTTTGACAGAAGCGAGACTTTTGTTTCTGACATAAATGAATATATCATTCAACGTATGGGGATAGACTATATGACGTCTTCCCGTTTTGCATTTATCAGCGAAACGGAATTTGAGGATATCAATACAGTGTCAGATTATTTAGACGCTTTGCATGTAAAAGCGATCCTGCGTGCGGATCTTCCTAAGAATGATTCTATGTTTTCTGACCAGCGGGATTATATTCACTATCCTTTTATGGGTTACGATGGAACAAAAGAGTGGCCGTATGAGAGTTTTAAAACGGATGCAGATTCAGCACTGCCTGGGAAATTACTGGATCAGTATAATTCGGACATGAAAGAGCTGGTTGAGAAAGGCGAGGTCACCCCGGAAGATGCTCGTTATGTTAAGGAACCTCTTAAGAACATATTCCGGCTTCCGATTATGACCTTTTATCTGGGGACTATAAAAGAAGAGTCGGAAACGGAAATACGCACTCAATACTTTGAAGATTATAGTCCGTTCATAGGTGAGGGGGCGATCAATAAGTTCCTGGACCTTCCCACGCCTAAGTCGATGATCGATTCGCATTATAGAGATGTTGAACTAGCGATAAAAGAAAACGATCGCCGAATCGCTCAGGCCTACGAGAAACTGAACCTGCCGGATCTTCCGGAAGGGGTACGTGCTCAGCCTGAGACGGAAGCACCGACCGAGGAAGCCACGACCGAAGCGCCGACCGAGGAAGCCACCGTTCCTTCTACGGAGGCCGTAACCGAAGCGACTGTGGAAACTACCGGAGAAAGCATTACAGAGGCATCGACAGCTGCTGTTGATGACGAAACCGAGACCTTTGCCTCGAAGGATACGAAGGATCCGTCGGATAAAGGAATCCTGGTCTTGCTGATCGCCATCGGAGCCGGCATCGTGGTTGCTGGAGCAGCAACGACAGCAGTGTTCGTCAAAAAGAAGTCTAAGAAGAGGGGATAAAACTATGAGAAAACGCAGTTTCATGCCGATACGTTTACTCGCGGCGCTTCTGGCGCTGCTGCTGGTGGCGCTCAGCCTGCCGGTAGTTCCGGCACAGGCTGCGCCGGAAACTTTCGAGACATCCGCTGACGATGACGACATCTCTGTGCTGTCCGTCATCGTGAATACAAACACAGAGACGAACGAAGTCTTCACCGAGCTGATCTTGCAAAACAATGGTTCGGAAGACAAGCAGATCACATTTCCCCTGCCCGAAGTATACGCGGGGATCGACACGAAAACATTGACCGTAAAGACCGCAAACGGCGAGGATCTCGTACATGATAGCGGCACGGTGACCCTGGATATTCAGGTCGGAGGTTTCGCGGGGGTGTCTTATACCTATAAGACGAAGAAGAACCTGGTTTACGAGCACCTGATCGGATTTGATCTGAAGCAGCTTTCGGCGCTGTTTAGCGACCGCATCGGCCATCTGGAATGGACCGTTGACATGCCGCTCTATGAGATGGTGCTGGTGGATGAGATCCAACCGGCCAATTATCAAGTGACACGGGGGAGGATCAGCGTAACACTGGATGATTTTCCGGTGAGCAGGCTACTGGATCAGATGTATCTGTCACGGATAACACATATGGATCTATTGGAGCAGCTCACAGAAGAAAACGGTTTTATCGAGCAAAACTACCGTAATTGGTACAGGAATCCGGAGTATGTAAAAGAACACCTGGTCTATGATGCGTATAATCAAGAGGGGCCGAATATTTGGTTGACAGTTTGGAATATGTATTTTGATCAGGAATACCCGGAGGATCGCGAGGAACTGATTCGCGAGATGACGAAACGTTTTTTGTATCACGAAGATAAAATATGGTGGAGTAAAAAGTTTGACGACGAACAAATGGAACGATTCAACCAGATGAAATTAGGGGGAGAGCATGGTTACGATTTGTTAGAATATCTGCTTTGCGATATGGGAGTTATCGATTATTTCATTTACAGCCCCAAAACCAGCCCCGCGATCCGGGCGTTGCATGATACTGAAAAACCACAAGTCTATGCGATCATTCCGTCGGCGCCGGGCTTAGTGGGAAAGGATCTGCAAAATGAAGGGATTTTTGGAGAGATAAGCATCGATTATTCTCCGGATATAGAGCGTATGATTTATGACAGTATCTGGTTTGAAAAAGGACATTATCGTAAAATCTGTCTGATGGAGAGCGATTTTGATGATCCGGCGCTCGTTCGGGATACTGTGGATGCTTTGCATGTGAAGGCAGTCATTCGCTCTGATTTTGTACTGGAAGGAAGGGAGGTCGCCAAATCACTGCCTCACCTGGAATATTATGCTCCTTCGGAATTGACCGGTTATTTTGCATATGACGGAACGGATATTTATTCCTTTGATACTTTTTCATCGGATCTGAGGGAGGTGTATAAGGAAGGAGCTTTATTGTTCCATTATGACGAGCCGCTTAAAGAGAGCGTTTCGGTTCCCGTTTTTACACTGTACTGGGGATATGCCCAGGAGATATCGGATATTGACAACAGAGTGCAATTTGTAATCTATAACAAAGGGTACACATTTTCTAATGGCGGGATCGACTTGTTGATGGATCAGCCGCTCCCTAAGCAGATGCTGGCGGCTCGTGATGCAAAGGTGAAGGAAGCCGTGGAAGAAAACGATCGCCGGATCGCCCAGGCGTACGAGGAACTGAACCTGCCGGAGGTTCCGGAAACACCGACGGAAGTGCCGACCGAAGCACCGACCGAAGCTCCCACAGAGGCTCCGACGGAAGTTGCCACCGAGGCGCCTACAGAGCTCGCGACCGAAGTAACGACGGAAGGTGCACCTGCTTCTACAGAGGTGGAAGCGAGCAACACGACGCAGGCCATTAATGAAGCCACGGCCGAAGTTTCAACAGAAGAACCGGCCCGGGGACGCGCTGAACGGGAAGAGAAAGAGGCTTCCGAAGGGAACATGATTTGGATCGTCCTGATCGCAGTGGGAGCGGCCGTTGCATTGGCCGCTGCATTGACCGCGATCCTCGTGATCAAAAAGAAGAGACACGGGAAATAAGACTTTCAAAAACTGACGGAATGTGCTATAATAATGGACGAAAAATGTTTGGTCTGACAGACCGACAAAAGGTACGTTAATGGTATCAAGAAAGAGAAGAACCCGGAGGTTTTTAGGATGAAGAAACAAGTACTCGATCTGGCGATCTCGTATGATGCGTATTTCGGTGAACCGAACCGCGACGGAGATCAGGGCTTTGAGATCATGCCGGACGGCGGCGTGAAGTTTCGCGTGAAGGCGCCGAACGCAAAAGAGGTGGTCATTGACCAGTTTAACAATCTGCACCCGTTAAAGAAGGTCAGCGAGGATATGTGGGAAGAAGTTGTGTATCTGGGACGCGGTTTCCAGTATTTCTTCCTGAAGGTAGACGGAGCCGATGTTTTGTGCCCGTATTTCCCGATCGGTTACGGTTGCTGCCGGCCCATGAACTTTGTGGATGTTCCGGTTCCCGGCGAGGAAGATTGGGACGCGCTGGCGGATATCCCGCACGGTTCTGTGACTCGTCACTACTATATGTCGAAGACGACCGGAAAGCATGAGATCTGCCTGGTTTATAAGCCGGCGTCGTTTGACCCGAATAAGAAGTATCCGGTGCTGTACCTGCAGCATGGATACGGCGAGAACGAGATCGGCTGGATCTACCAGGGACATGCGGGACGTATCGCAGACCGTCTGCTTGCGGACGGAAAGATGAAGGAAATGATCATCGTCATGGCGAACGGCATGCCGCAGGTGGAGCAAAAGGATGGTCCGTTCCCTCGCTTCGATACATTTGAGCATATTCTGTTGGATGACCTGATCCCGTTTATTGAGTCAAACTATCCGGTATATACCGATAAGTGGAACCGTGCGATGGCAGGCCTGAGCATGGGCAGCTACCAGACCAGTATCATCACCATGACACATCCCGATCTGTTCGGTTACGTCGGCGTGTTCAGCGGATTTATGTCCTCCCCGTGGCCGTCACCGGATGCGCACCTCGCGATCCTCGACGACCCGAAGAAGTTCGCCGAGAGCTTCCGCGTGTTCTACCGCGCGATGGGCACAGAAGATACCTATTTCAACAGTTTCGAGAAGGACGATAAGATGCTCGAGACGAAGGATGTCGATATCTATCGTACGACGTTCCCCGGCGGCCACGACTGGAGCGTATGGCGCCGCTGTATCCATGATTTCCTGCCTAGGATCTTCCAGGATTAAGTCGGCAATAATTTGATAAAATAATGATCAGGTCGTTTGGCCTGAAAGAGTGAGGCCGTTGGCGTATATGTAAATACGCCAACGGCCTTTTGTATTAATCGGAGAAATTATCATAGATCCTGCTCGATTTCGGCAAATAAGATATCAATCACTTTATCGAGAAGATCATGGGGGATCGGTTCTATATAATTATAGGGCCTTGCTTTCAAATCCAGAGTTCGAACATGTTCACAAAGAATTACTCCGGTGGTAGCAGTACGATCGTCAAGGGGGATATGAAGAGGAAACCGGTTATTTGTGTTGGTGATCGGGCACACGATGGCAAACTGCGTCAGTTTGTTAAATGTATCGTTGCTGACGACCAACGCAGGACGATAGCCGGCCTGTTCATGTCCCACTTGCGGGTTGAAGTTGATTTTGATAATATCACCTTGCTTTACCATACTTCTCTCCCCTCGGGCCCACCCCAGTCGATTTCTTCACAGACATAATTACCATCGTATTCTTTGAATAATTCTTTGATAGTCTTATGTTTCTTCGGTTCTGCCAGCTCGATCACGATTTTGTTATCTTGTGTCTTTATGGTGATTTTATCATTCGTAGACCATTTCAAAGCATCAAGGATGGGCTTAGGAAGGCGAACCCCTTGACTGTTTCCCCATTTTTGTATTGTTCCATTCATATTTATCCCTCCTTCACTTTAGTATATACACAGTATATACTATTGGCAGAGCATTGTCAAGAGTTTTTTGTTTGATCCACCTTCGAATTCCGTTTAAGGATTTTTTAATATATGGTATGATAAGATCAACTCAACAAGGCGGGAGGAAATCAAAAAACGCCTTGCAGAGAGGAGAGACTACATGTTTTTTCGAATACTGAGAAAAGACCTGAAACGGAAGAAGACGATGAACATCATCTTGCTGGTGTTTATCATCCTGGCGTCCACGTTCGCGATCAGCGGCACCGATTGTGCGGTGTCTGTCTTCGGAGGACTGGACTATTATATGGAGAAGGCGGACGCGCCGGACTACGTCGTGTTGATGCGCCGACCGGACTCGGCCGATCAGATGATGGAGGATCTGTCCGCGATGGACAGTGTGTCGAATTGCAAGAAGGAGGAGATCCTCTTCTTCTCATCCACTGCCTTGCTGAAGAATAACGAGCGTGTGTCGGATGTGACGAATGCAATGATGGCATTTTCGATCAACGATGTGATCATCAATTATTTCGATCGTTCGGACCATGTCATCAAAGAGGTGGCGGAAGGTGAGGTCTACATCACCGGCCCGCTGTGCACAGACGAAGATTTCAAGATCGGCGATACCTTTGAACTGAAGCTTGCGAATGAGACGATTACCTTGAAGGTAGCCGGATACGCAAAGGATGCGATCTTCGGAACGTCGGCCATGGGCAATTCGAGCCTGATCATGAACGATGCAGACTACCGCAAGATACGGGATGCTGAAGGCGTTAAGAATTACCTCGGAACTCGTATTTACCTGGACACCACAAATGTGGAGGCGGTAAAGGATTACTTCGGTCAGTACAGCGTTCTCTTTGATGGTGACATCCAGATGCTCAAGACGACCTACATCATGGATATGATCGTGGCCGGAATGGTCGTTCTCTTAAGTATCGGCCTGCTGCTGATCGCCTTCGTCCTGCTGGGACATACGATCAAGTATTCGGTGGTCGAGGAATTCCGCGAGATCGGCGTTATGAAGGCGGTCGGCTTGAAGAACCGCGCGATCCGCAACCTGTACTTGGTGAAGTATCTGGGCCTGGCCATCGTCGGCACGGTTATCGGTTTCTTCTTAAGCATCCCGTTTGAGCATGCACTTCTGGAAGAGGCTTCCCGGAACATGGTTTTCGGAAATGCTAACCTCATCTTGATCCGCATCATCATGGCGATCGTCATCGTTGCCGTCGTCCTGTTTTTCTGTTACCACAGCACACGCAAAGTTAAGAAGCTTTCGCCGGTCGACGCGATGCGCAACGGAATGCCCGGTGAGCGCTACCATAAGAAAGGCCTGCTGTCCCTGGCGAAGAGCCACCTGCCGTTCAATTCCTACATGGCGGCGAATGACATCACGGCATCGCCCCGACAGTACAGCATGATCGTCCTGATCTTCGCGATGGCGATGGTGCTGATCATGGTCCTGGCGAACACGGCCAATACCTTGAAGAGCGGCAATCTGGTTCCGCTGCTCTCCACAACCAAGAGCGACATGTATATGACATTGACCGACTCGACCATGGATGCGATGGCCTCGGAGGATCCACACGCGCTGATCCATGAAACGGAAGAGATCGAACGCATCCTCGCGGAGAATGACATGCCGGCAAATGTATTCGTGGAAGTTTTCTACAAATATCCGGTCGAGTTTGGCGGCAGAAAGACACTGATCCAGTTCCTGCATTGCCCAGAGACAAAAACGACCGATTATGAATATACGAAGGGCTATGCGCCCGAAAACAAATATGAGATCGCCCTCGGTGAGGTCCTGCTGAAGGAGCTCGGAGCCGAGATCGGCGATAAGGTGTGGATCACCATCAACGGAGTACGCGAAGAGTACCGGATCACCGCTTCGATGATCAGCCTCTCCCAGCTGGGTCAGGTCGGACGTCTCCACCCGGATGTGGACACGCATTCGCAGGATATTTCCTCTGGTTACCCCTTCCAGATCGATTTTGATGAGAAGGTTTCCGAGAAGGAGATGGACCAGCGTTTCGACCGTATCCGTGAACTGTTTGAGCCGCAGGAACTGTTCGATGCGGATGGTTTCGTAGAGTCTTCGACGAAGGCCGCTCCCATGGTCTCCGCACTGAAGAACTTGCTTCTGATCATCACGATCGGCGTCATCTTCCTGATGACTGCTCTGATGGAGCGTTCCTTTATCAGCCGCGAGCGCCGCGAGATCGCGCTCTCGAAGGCACTGGGTGTTCGCAGCCGCGACGTGCTCGTGCACCACGCGCTCCGCTTCATGTTCATGCTGCTGATCTCCCTGGTTCTGGCCATCATCTTCTGCGTTCCGGCAACGCACCTGATGGACGCGATCTTCGCAGTCATGGGCGCAGGAAAAGGCATTCAGTACAAGATCGTTCCGATGGAGGTCTTTGTGGTATACCCGCTCATTCTCCTGGGCGTGACCGTGGCAGCAGCCTTCCTGACAGCACTTTATACAAAACATATCCAGGCTGTGGATACAGCTGACGTCGAATAAAGAAAGAGGTATATTATGAGTACAGTATTGGAAGCAAAGGACCTTTGCAAGACTTACGTGGTAAATAAAAAGCAGAACAACGTGCTAAAGAATGTGAATTTGAAGATCGAGGAGGGCGAGATGGTCGCGATCATGGGCCCGTCCGGTTCCGGTAAGTCGACCCTGTTATACTCCATCTCGGGCATGGACCGCCCGACGGCCGGCCAGGTCCTCTTCGAAGGAAAGCAGATGGATAAGCTCTCGGACAATGAACTGTCCGACCTGCGTCTTACGAAGATGGGCTTCATCTTTCAGCAGATGTATATGATGCGTAACCTGTCCATCCTGGACAATGTCATCCTGCCCGGCATCAAGGCGAAGCAGAAGGGCGTGACGAAGAAGGAGATCGAAGAGAAGGGACGCGGCCTGCTGCATAAGTTCGATGTAGCGCAGATCGCGGACAATGATACCTCCGAAGCCTCCGGCGGCCAGCTCCAGAGAGCCTGCATTGCCCGCAGCATGATCAACGATCCGAAGATCATCTTCGCGGACGAGCCGACCGGTGCGCTGAACCGTTCCGCGTCTGACGAGGTCATGGAGGAACTCGCGAAACTGAACCGTGAGGACACGACGATCCTGCTTGTTACCCATGACGTGAAGGTCGCAGCGAAGTGCTCCCGCCTGTTGTTTATCGTTGACGGTAACATTAAGGCCGAGTATAATTTAGGCAGATATGAAGCGAATTCGAACCTGCGTGACCGTGAGCGAAACCTTAGCAACTGGCTCATGGAGCAGGGCTGGTAAAAACAAGATCGGGCGGCTCCCGGATGGGAGCTGCCGCAAGAGGTAGATTATGGTCGATATTCTGATCGTGGAAGATCAAAAAGATCTGGGACAGCTTTTGACGGATTTTCTGCGTGCGGAGAATTACGTGGTGAGCTGTGTAGAGACAGCAGAGAAAGCCTTGTCGCTGTACGATAAGTACGGCGCAAGGCTTCTTGTGCTCGATCTGTGCCTGCCGCAGATGGACGGGCTGGCGGTGCTGAACCACGTGCGTAAGAGCGCGAATACGCCGGTTTTGGTCGTGAGCGCGAAGAATGCCAAGGACGACAAATTAAACGCGATCCTGGCGGGAGCAGACGATTATATCGAGAAGCCGTACGACATTGACATCCTGCTGGCGAAGATCCGCGGGATCTTCAAGCGGCGGCTGGCCACGGACACCGTAACGGACGGCGATCTCACGTTGGATGTGAATAAACAGCAGGTGATCAAAAACGGGCGCGTGCTGGACCTGGGCCTGAAGGAGTTCGAACTGCTGAAGCTCTTCATGGAAAATAAAGGTCAGACGTTGATGAAGGAGTTCCTGTTCAATACCGTCTGGGGGTCGGACAGTGACTCGGAGATGCAGACATTGACCGTGCACATCAAGTATTTGCGTGAGAAGATCGAGGACGATCCGAAGAATCCGAAGCGGTTGGTGACCGTTTGGGGAAAGGGGTACCGGTTTGAGTAAAGTCAGAGTACGCTATATCATTTTGGGATTGATCGTGTCGGCAGGCGTGGTTCTGTCGGCACTTTTTGTGCATTTGGGTGCGAAACAGGAGGAATCGAAACTGTACCGGGTGGAGATGGACCGTGCGGCGAGGCAGATCGAGGCACAGAACGTCGGAACGCTGGCGGCTGCCGAGGCGGAGCGTGTGCTTCAGGATATCGCCGGGCAGTATCCGAATCTGGACCGGATCGTGCGAAACGACGGGCAGGACCGCTTTTTCGACAGCGAAACGACCTACTCAATGTTTGAGATCGACGGTACACTATATCGGATCGATTACGTGATCGGGGACGATGCGCGCATTCGGGAGGTCCTGCATCGCATGGACCTGGTACTGGTGATCCTCGGCGTCCTCGTGCTGGTCTTTTTGTTGTATGTGTTCGTAAGCATCATTGCCCCGTTTTCGAAGGTGTCGAAGTACCCGGAGATGCTGGCAAAGGGCAACTTGACGGCGCCGCTGACGCAGTCGAAAAGCCCGTATTTCCGTAAGTTTGTATGGGGCCTGGACATGCTGCGTGAGACGCTGCAGGCGGAGAGGGAGAAGAACCTCGAGTTCACGCGCGACCGAAACGTGATGCTGCTGTCGCTGTCGCACGACCTGAAGACGCCGCTGTCGGCGATCAAACTGTATTCGGAGGCGCTGAAACGCAACCTGTATCAGGACCCGGAGCAGAAGCAGCATTCGGTGGAACAGATCGCGCAGAAGGCGGACGAGATCGAGGGCTATGTCAGTAAGCTCGTGCAGGCCGCCGGCGAGGATTTCCTGGATTTCACGGTGCGGCAGGAGGAGTTTTTCCTGGCCGATGTGGTGGAGGAGATCCGCGCGTACTACAAAGACAAACTGCGTGGCATCGGCACCGAGTTCGTGGTGGAGGATTACCCGAACCGCCTGCTGCGGGGCGACCGCGACCGTCTGGTGGAGGTCCTGCAGAACCTGATGGAAAATGCAATCAAGTACGGCGACGGGCGGAGGATCGCGCTGAAATATTCGACGGAAGACGGGGCATCCCTCCTGACGGTCGCGAATACCGGAAAGCCTGTGCCGGAGGGCGAGGCAGAGCACATTTTCGACAGCTTTTATCGTGGCTCGAACGTGGGCACGCGGCCCGGCAGCGGCCTGGGACTGTACATTTCCCGCAAACTGATGCACCGCATGGGCGGCGAGGTGTTTGCGAACGCGACCGAGAACGGCATGGAAGTGACCGTCGTGCTCGTGACAGCGTGATAACGTGACAGTGGGGATGGTTGATTTGACATAGGAAAGAACCTATGTTATAGTGACAGTGAACCCGATTGGGGATATCGGAACGTAGAACAGGCTTCGCAGATCGAAGCAGAAGCCTGAGATAAACAGCAAGGAGAAAAAGAATGAAGAAGAAAATTGCAGCACTTTTGATGGCCGGCATGATGGCATTGTCCATGGTCGGTTGTGGTGGCAGTAAGGAACCGGCGACGGCACAGACAAATGAAGACGGCTCTGTAAGCATCCGCGACAACAAGCTTTACTTCGTGAAGATCGGAGATCAGACCTATAAGGTAGGCGCGAAGATCGCAGACCTCGAGAAGGCCGGTTATATCATGAGCGATAAGAGAAGAGACGAGGAGCTCCCTTCCAATCGTTACTCGATGGATACCGATATGAAGAATGCGGACGGAAAGACGCTGTTCCAGGTGAAGGCGTTGAACACAGGAACTTCGAAGGTGAAGTACGCGGAGGCTGAACTCGGCGGCTTTGCGGTCGGTTCATACAACACCTCTAAGATCGAGGCAGAGACCCTCGCGTTGAACATCGAGGTTTACGGAGGTATTAAACTGGGCGGTACCTACGAGGACATCGTAAAGGCATTCGGAGAGCCGGAATTCTCGCATAAGAATGAAAAGTCCGATCTGCTGCCGGAATACACGACCTATAAGTATTCCTCGGGCTACAGAGGTTATGAGTTTATCGTGGATGACAGCGGAAAGATCTCCCAGATCTCCTGGAACAACTACAATTACAACGAGAAATAAAGAGGCTTAGGACCCGATTTTCCGGAAAGGAGGACCTTTATGGAGAATACTCGTATTACACTCGGTGAGGACAGCATTTATCGCTGGACCTATCACATGAATCTGATCAAAAATCCCAGCATCTTTCTGCTGGTTTTGAAGGTCCTTCTGGGAACGTGTGTGGGAATTTGGGTGGTCATGACACCGATCCTGTGCATCGTGGATGAATCCTGGGATCCGTTGGTCAATAGTTGGAAGACGCTCGGGATCGTTTTCGCGATCATATTCGGGCTGACGCTCATCGGTTACCTGGTCTATGCAATGATCATGGGCGGCTTCTACATCGTGGATTTCACGATGACGGATACGAAACTGGTGCACACGCAGGTGCCGCGCCAGCAAGAGAAGGCCAGAAAAGTTTCGGCAGTGACCGCAGTCGTGGGCGTTCTGGCGAAGAACCCGACGACGGTCGGCATCGGCATGACTTCCGGGACGAAGATGTCCTCTACGACGGAGTTTAACCGGCTGAAGAAGATCATCGTACGGCGCAGACGTCACGTGATCAAACTGGTCGGTGGCGGCCATAATGAAGCCTATGCAGTGACGGAGGACATGGACTGGC
>ONPC01000024.1 GCA_900319565.1 uncultured Eubacteriales bacterium
GCGGTCCAGGTCTTTACCAGGTTGCCGCCCTCGGCGTAGAGCATCAGGTAGGTCATATCGGAGGTTGTACGGACTGTGAACTCCTGGTTGCCACCCTTTTTGATCGTTGCATTTTTCACGGAGGCGCTGAGCACGCCTGAGTTTTCTACTTTAAACGGTACGGTCACTGCATTCGTGACCGGAGTAGTACTTGTTGTGCCACCCTTGAAGACCAGTTTGCGGTCGCCTGCGGTACCGATCGCCTGGGATACGTTCCAGGTACGCTTGCCGCTCGATGAGACGGTGCTGTTGCCGGACGCCGTCCAGCTTTTTACCAGATTTCCGCCCTCCGCGTACATCATCAGATACTTTACATCCGATGTTGTAACGGCCGTGAACTCCTGGGTAGCGCTCTTTGTGATCGAGCTGTACTTTGCGTTTACGCTGTGAATGGTCCGCTTGTTTTCCACTAATACCGGAGCGCTCGCGTAATCGGTCTCATAGATCCCATTCACATCTTCCGCGATCAGGTATACGAAGTAGGAAATACCCCAATCACTTAATTTTTTATTCGGAATTGTAAAATATCCGGTCCCGGTCGTAGAAAAACCATCGGAGGTATTTACCTTTCCATACCGAAGCACATTTGCTTTGTTCGAATTGCCGGGCGTATACTCTTTATCCAGGACTAAATAGGACAACTGCGTTGCGTCGGACGCATCACTTCCACTGACTTTATATGGAACGGTTACATGCGTAAAGGATCCTGTAAACGGATCGGTTACGCTCTTCAGAGTCGGTTCGGAAGTGATCTCTGTTCGCATATTACTGTCGATCAATGTGAGTTTATACTCCGCCTCATTTTGGCCTACCTTTCCGGAAACCAAAGATGAGAATAGGATCGAGGAACGGTCGACATTAAACGCGGGACACACTCCTACCTTTATACTTGGGCGGTATGCCGTATCATTATCCAGTTCACCATCATTCCAGATGTTACTGGCCAGACCATAACTTCCGAAACAATATCTTTCATTTTGCTTTGTTTTCACAAATTCAGAGCGAATCCACCATTGACACTCATAGGTTTTTCCCCTCTTCGCTCTGGCCTTCATAGTGTTTTCATCGCTATGATAACCATAATCCCTGTTCGATATGTCTTCCGCATCCAGCAGAAAGATCTTCTCTCCGGTAAGTGCTACATAATTTCCGAAAGAATACGCCGTGTCCCGTGATACGCAAAACGCGTTCTGGCCTATTATAAGTGGATGGGAGGCTATCGTGCTATGTATAATAGCATTTTTCTCGATCTCCGTGAAGACACCTGCCTTATTCAGAAAAGCATCTCCATTTAAGCCGGTTCTGACATCACTGTATTTCCACTCACTCGCCATAACGGCTCCCTCATTTGCTATATTATCTGTATCAAATGGTGCTTGATACAGGATCAAATGACTATCCAGCAACATCGTGTTACCGCCATATAGATCGGTCTGGGGCGCCAGTACACGGTATTTCACCGGATCCCCGTCATACTTACCATACCAAACAAAGTTTCCCTTCCAAGGTTCCTCTTTACCCTCCCATGTATCCGATGGTGCATCCGGTGCCTTGATCACATCGGTTCCGAGACCCGCGATCGTCTTAGGCTGTTCGTCATCTGCCTGAACGTACACTTGCGGCAGCGCCACCGAAAATGTGACCATTAGCATAAGCACAGATATAAAATACAATATGACTTGTTTTGTTTTCCTTCTCATCTCAAACCTCCGGTATTTAGTTTCTTCGAACGGCAAATTAAAAGAAGCCGAATCACCGCCGAGCGCGACACTTATATAAAATTATCGTATCACAGATCCCTTCGGATGTCCACTGACGAATACCGAAAATGGCATCAAAAAACCGCGGCACGCTGCATGCGCGTCGCGGTTTCTCCACGTTGTTTCTTATTCCTGCCCGATTTGTGCAGCGATCACCTGCTGCATATCATACAGGCCGGGCCCTTTGTCATACAGATATTTCGCCGCGGATACCGCGCCTTTAGCGAAGATCGCCTTCGAGTAAGCGGTATGGCGAAACTCTATAACTTCATCCAGTCCGGCGAAGATGACCTCATGATCGCCTACGATGTTGCCTCCGCGAACTGCGCTGATGCCCAGTTCCTTCTTATCGCGCTTCTGGCGCACCTGCGAACGGTCGAACACATACTCCAGCGAGTGGTCCAAAGCGTCGTTGATGCTGTCGGCCAATGCGAGTGCGGTGCCGCTGGGTGCATCCAGCTTCTGGTTGTGATGGCGCTCCACGATCTCGATGTCGAAACCGCTGCCGTTTAAAACCAAGGCTGCCTTCTTTAACATCTGCAGCAGCAGATTGATACCCAGAGACATGTTCGCCGAGCGAAGGATCGCTACGCTCTTCGACGCCTCATTTACACGCTCGATCTGCTCGGGCGTAAGTCCGGTGGTGCACAAAACGACCGGAACCTTATGCGCCAGCGCGTAATCCAGAAGCGCATCGACCGCTTTTGCAGCAGCAAAATCGATGATCACATCCGCTTCCACGTTGCACTGGTCGATCGACGTGAACATCGGATAAGGATTGTTTACGCCGGTGAACGGGTCAATGCCGGCTACGACCTGCATGTCCGGCTCGTCCTTCGAGATGATGCCGTCCAGAACACGGCCCATCTTTCCGTTGCATCCATGTAAGATCACACGTACCATCAATCGATCACTCCCATCTTAACGAGTTCCTTACGCAGAACTTCGAGGTGCTCCGGCTCCATGTCCGTGAGCGGGCGGCGGCAGTGGCCGCTGTTGTATCCGAGCAGACGCATCGCATCCTTTACCGGGATCGGGTTCACTTCGGAAAACAATGCCAGAATCAGCGGGATCGCATCGATCTGCATTTTTGTAGCCTTAGCGGTGTCGCCGTCAAAGTACGCCTGGCACATATCATGCGTATACTGCGGCATAACGTTCGACAAAACGGAGATAACACCCTTTCCGCCGAGTGCCAAAAGCGGAACGATCTGGTCATCATTGCCCGAGTAAACATCGAGGCAACCGTCTGCCATGCTGATCAGGGTCGCGATCTGCTTGAAATCGCCGCTGGCTTCCTTCACCGCTACGATGTTATCCACTTCTTTTGCAAGCTTAACGATCGTCGCCGGGGTGATGTTCACGCCCGTACGTCCGGGAATATTATACAGAATGATCGGAATTTTAACGCTGTGTGCGATCGCTGCGAAGTGCTCGTACAGGCCCTTCTGTGTCGCCTTATTGTAGTACGGGGACACAAGCAGCAGCGCGTCTGCGCCGGCCTTCTCCGCTTCCTGCGACAGGTAGATCGCGGTCTCGGTGCAGTTGGAACCGGTTCCGGCGATGACCGGAATACGTCCGTTTACCTGCTTTACCGCAAAACGGATGCAGTCGAGATGCTCTTCATGTGTGAGGGTCGATGCCTCACCTGTGGTACCGCAGACGATGATCGCGTCCGTGTGGTTTGCTATCTGGTCCTCGATGATCTGGGCGAATACCTCATAGTTAACGGAAAGATCCTCGTTGAATGGTGTAACGATAGCTACACCGGCTCCTGTGAAAATTGACATGTTGTACCTCCTTTTTCGATACATGTCGGCCCGCTTAAGCTGGCCTGTGTGAAAGGAGGGGTTTTGCTGAAAAAAGGAGCTGACCGATAAGTCAGCTCCTAATATGTGTCTACGGAAAATGAATATTCTATAATCACATAATTAAGCAGCGCCCCATCCGTCTTTGGATGACAGTCATAAAGCTGTTCGCCCTATGCCCAGGACTGTGACTCGCGGTGTCCTCACATCCTTCGGCGCGTTTGCCTTTTACGGATCTTCGTCTGCGCCGCCGCATCCGATCCGCTACTCTTCATTCGCGCAACCTCTACTTTAATTGGTTCAACGTCTCGCAGTGAACTGCTTCAACGTTAGATGTATTATAGTGCGATGTCCTGCGATTGTCAACCCCCAACTTTCAGAAATGTGACAGCGGGGACGGTTCTTTTTGTCACGTTTACAGTTTGCTCAATCCTCTTGCGACGTTTTTTCTGCGTGGGACGATCGATCACGGTCAGATCACTGCGCGGTGAAAAGAAACACACCACCCACAGCTCACCAAAACTCCGGGGAGGGGTATCACACCGGAAGGGGGCAGTCAAGGCCGAGCCGCCTACGGCGGTGCTAACGCAGCCTTGACAGGCCACATTCCGGTGTGATACGCGGTAATCAAGACCGTTGTAAGCCGGCTACCGCCGTCCCCAACGGCCAATGAAGCAAAGATAGAGTGGGGGATCTCGCCCTATGATGATTCGGCTCCCCTCAGAGCGTAAATAAGTTTGAATTTCGTTCCCATCATCCCCCATTGGCCGATGTAAGCGGCGCAGGCCGCCTTACATTGACCTTGATCACCACATATCACGGCGTGGCGGAGGCGGTCAAGGCTGCGTAGCACCGCCGCAGGCGGCCAGGCCTTGACAGCCTCCCCACGCCGTGATACCCCCCACTCAAAAATATGTCAACAGAACCGTCCATGTTGCAGGTTGCAGACCTGCAACGACGACACATTCTCTCGCCCTAGCCACCATCCTACGCATTTCTCTACCCCAAATGAAGCTCTCCGCTCCTCCACCACCAATGTGTCAAACGGAACCGTCCCCCTTGGCGCTTTCACTGTGTAGAGGAAGGCCGTCGGTCGGCGTTTACGCGCGATGCGATTATGACCGAGCATGAGAGCGAGCGGATGAAAAACACCGTGAGGGAGAAGACGGATGATGGGCAAAATCGGTCTCCGAGGCCGATTTTGAGCTCGCTGGGGTCGTTTTCGCGTCAGGCGGGAGCCTGACGCTATCAAGAAAACGGCCGAAATCGAAGCGGTACCATCGGATCCGACTTTGACTCTCACGGTATAGTTTTTCACCGCGCAGTGAACTGTCTCGGGAGTGATCGCATTGCGCGTAAGAAAGCGCCGGCCGGCGGCCATGAACTTTCACAAAAAAATGTGCCAAGGGGAACCGTCCCCTTTGGCACATTTATATCAACCTTTTTTGAAGCCTGCGCGTTTACGCATGATCGGATCCAGGATCTTCTTGCGGATACGCAGAGACTTCGGCGTAACTTCCAGATACTCATCGGTGTCGATGAACTCGAGGCACTGCTCCAGACTCATGACCTTCGGTGTGATCAGACGCAGAGCCTCGTCGGCAGCGGAGGAACGGGTGTTGGTCAGCTGCTTCTTCTTGCAGACATTGACCTCGACGTCCTCGGGCTTGCCGTTCTGGCCAATGACCATTCCGGCGTAGACCTTCTCACCCGCGCCGATAAAGAGCGTACCACGCTCCTGCGCGTTGAACAGGCCGTAGGTGACCGCTTCACCGGTCTCGAACGCGATCAGGGAGCCCTGCTTGCGATAGCTGATGTCGCCGGCCCACAGGTCGTAACCGTCGAATACCGTGTTCAGGATACCGTTACCCTTTGTGTCGGTCATGAATTCGCCGCGGTAGCCGATCAGGCCACGTGCGGGAATGCGGAACTCGAGGCGGGTGTAGCCGCCGGAGGTGCCGGTGGACATGCCCTGCAGTTCGCCCTTACGGGAGCTGAGCTTCTGGATGACGTTTCCGGAGAATTCGTCCGGAACATCGACATAGGCTAGTTCCATGGGTTCGAGCAGGCGGTTGCGTTCATCCGTGCGGGTCAGGACCTGCGCCTTACTAACGGCAAATTCGTAACCCTCACGACGCATGTTTTCGATCAAAACAGACAGATGGAGCTCACCACGGCCGGATACCTTGAAGGTGTCGGTCGAATCGGTCTCCTCGACGCGAAGCGAAACATCGGTGTTCAGCTCGCGGAACAGGCGGTCACGCAGGTGGCGGGAAGTGACAAACTTACCCTCCTGTCCGGCGAACGGGCTGTCATTGACCACGAAGTCCATGGACAGCGTCGGCTCGGAGATCTTCTGGAACGGGATGGGCTCCATGCCCTCTTCCGCGCAGAGCGTGTCGCCGATGTGAATCTCCGTGATACCGGAGATGGCCACGATGGCGCCGAACTTCGCTTCATTTACTTCTACTTTATTCAGGCCGTCGAATTCATACAGACGGCTGATCTTTACACGCTGCTTTTTCGACAAATCGTGCGCATTGACCAGAAACATATCCTGGTTTACGCGGAGCGTACCGTCCTCGATCTTACCGATGCCGATACGGCCAACATATTCGTTATAATCAATGGTGCTGATCAGGATGCGGCCGGGTGCCTCCGGATCGCCTTCGGGCGCCGGGATGTGCTCGACGATGGTCTCCAGCAACGGAATCATGTTCTCCTTCGGGTCGTCTAAGTTGCGCACGGCGTAACCGCCCTTCGCAGATGCATAGATGAACGGGCAGTCGAGCTGCTTGTCGTTCGCTTCCAGTTCAAGCAGAAGCTCCAGCACCTCGTCGATGACCTCGGCGGGACGCGCCTCGGGACGGTCGATCTTGTTGATGCAGACGATAACGGAAAGGTCCAGCTCCAGTGCCTTACGCAGCACGAACTTTGTCTGGGGCATGGCGCCCTCAAAGGCATCCACGACCAGGATAACGCCGTCGACCATCTTCAGCACACGCTCTACCTCGCCGCCGAAATCGGCATGTCCAGGCGTGTCGACGATGTTGATCTTTGTATTCTTATAATAAACCGCAGTGTTTTTGGATAAAATAGTGATGCCGCGCTCACGCTCGATATCGTTGGAGTCCATGACACGCTCCGCCACTTCCTGATTCTCGCGGAACACGCCGCTCTGCTTCAGCAGGCCGTCGACCAGTGTCGTCTTACCATGGTCTACGTGGGCAATGATCGCAACATTTCTTACATCTTCTCTTTTCGACTGCATATGCTTCCTCTTCTTCTGAATTTGATCCGCTCCGGGATTCGGAGATCTTCTTTATGCCGAACGAAGCGGAACTGCTGTAGGATACCTTTTAGGTGCGCGTATGTTCATGCGCATACCCAAAGTATTTTAACATGTTTTTCCCCGATTGCAAGTACTTTTTTCTCAGACTGCCTGTTTCCTGCGTGCCTGTGCTCCCGGGATCGCCTCTTTAAGCAGGTCCGTCCCCGTAGCCTTCGCCGATCTTTTCATATTCGATCTTACCGTTCACTGCATTGACCAGAGCCTTCAGTATCCCTTCGGCTCGATCCTGCGGAAGGCCGATGACCACCTTCACGTCCGATTCGTACCGGATGTCCGAAGGAGTCAGACCTTCTCCGGCCAAAAGGTACTGCACCTTTCCGAGTTCGGTGTAAGCCAGCGCCAGTTCCATATAATCGACCCGGATCTTCTTCACGGGTGCGGCGTCCGCAACTGCCAAAGCAGTCGCCTGTGAGTAGGCGCGCACCAGACCTCCGGTCCCTAACAGAACGCCTCCGAAATACCGCGTGACGATCACACAGACATTCGTCAGGTTACGGCCCGAAAGCACGTCCAGCATGGGACGGCCGGCGGTCCCGCCAGGCTCCCCATCGTCGGAGAAACGCATCAGCGCCCCATCCTCTCCGAGGATATAGGCATAGCAGTTGTGCCGGGCATCCCAGTATTTCTTTTTATGGGCTTCGATCCGCTTAAGCACTTCCTCCTCCGACTCTGCCGGAAACACAAATGCCAGAAAGCGCGATCGCTTTTCCTCATATTCGCCGAAGCCTTCCTTCGAAACGGTAATATAGTCCATGGTCTTACCTTTCTGTGTTGCATCTTAAAGACATTCCCATTATAAGTAAAGAGCCGGAAAAAGTAAAGAGCGGCGCAGGAATGCGTATCTGCGTGCATTTCCGTGCCCTTTACGGTCCCCTTATTGATTCCATGAGTATTTCATAGTATAATTGAAGCAGTTGCTGCATGGCGGCTCAAGCCCCTCGGCAACCCATAGTCCAATAAATAAATATTTTATCAAACCGATACAGTTAAGGAATGATCCTATGAATTTTAACAAACGAAATCTGGACCGCGCCATCCGGCGGATGTCTTCGCCGCCCGGCCGGATCTACCATAAATGTCTGCTCTGGCTCGTGCGGGTCACCGTGTTCGGCGGCATCGCGGCCGTTCTGATCCTGGGCGCCTTCGGCGCCGGAACCATTCAGTCCCTGCTGGACCGCGCGCCCGACATCGCCGCCATCGACGAAACCCCGCTCGGCGAACACTCACAGATCTACGATGCTGACGGCAATCTGATCCAGACGCTGGTCGCTGCCGGCGCTAACCGTGAGTCCGTCTCGATCGATCAGATCCCGATGAACCTGCGGATGGCCTTCATCTGCATCGAGGACGAACGTTTTCTCGAGCATGACGGCATTGACCTCAAAGGTATCCTGCGTGCGGCGTTTCGCGGGATCACCTCCGGGGATTTCTCCGAAGGCGCCAGCACCATCACCCAGCAGTGGATCAAAAACCGCTTCTTCGAGGGCGGCCGGGAAAAAGGCCTCGGCGCGCAGATCGAACGAAAAGTCATGGAACAGGCCATGGCACTTGCGGTCGAAAATACACACTCCAAAAACATCATTTTGGAAAACTACCTGAACACCATCAACCTGGGAAACAACACCCTCGGTGTGCAGGCAGCCTCCAAACGTTATTTCAATAAGTCGGTCTCCGACCTGACGCTGTCCGAATGCGCCGTGATCGCCGCGATCACGCAGAACCCGTCGCGTTTCAATCCGATCCGCTTCCCCGAATACAACCGGGAGCGCCGCGATGTCGTACTGGAGAAAATGAAAAACGCCGGCGTCATCACCGCCGAAGAATATGACGAGGCGATCGCGGACGATGTCTACAGCCGCGTCTACGCCGAGAACCCGAACGCTCCGAAGCAGTCGGTCTACTCCTACTTTACGGATGCGCTGATCCAGGTCGTGCTCACCGATCTGCAGAACAAGCTCGGCTACACGCAGCAGCAAGCTTGGAACATGCTCTACTCCGGCGGCCTGAAGATCGAGGCGACGCTTGATTCCGATATCCAGAAGATCATGGATGACACGGTCAATGATCCGTCGTTGTATCCCTACACCTATTACAGTTTGAATTACCGGGCCAATGTCACGAGTAAAGACGGCAGCGTCCGCATGATCAACGAGGACATCATCAACAACTATGCTCTCGCCATGGGCGTCCTCAGCAACGGCCGTTACTACACCAGCATCGAATCGATCGAAAAAACGATCGAAGATTATAACAAATCGCATGACATCACGAGCGAAAACTCCGAAGTCATCAGTTACAGCACCACGTTAGAGCCGCAGGTCTCCATGGTAATTCTGGAGCAGTCGACCGGCCACGTCGTCGCGATCTGCGACGGCCGCGGCGAAAAGCCCGGCAGTCTCACGCTGAACCGCGCGACCGATACGACGCGTCAGCCCGGTTCCTGCTTTAAGGTCCTGTCGACATTCGCCCCGTACCTCGATACCATGGGCGGCACCCTCGGATCCCCGATCTATGCAGGTCCGTACAGCTACCAGAACCACGATATCCGCGACTGGTGGGGCGACGAATGTCTGGGCTATGTCAATGTCCGCGACTGCATCGCCTACTCCATGAACCTGGGCACCATGCATTTCCTGATGGATCAGGTCGGTATCAACGTGGCCTACGATTATCTGCAGAAGCTCGGCATCACAACGTTAGTCGACTCACGCCGGCAGGCCGACGGAACCGTTCTGACGGACCGCGTCCCTTCCATCTGTCTGGGTGGTATCGTGGACGGCGTGACCAACCTCGAACTGACGAACGCCTACGCGACGATCGCCAACCAGGGCACCTATACCGAGCCCATCTACTACACACGCATTACCGACCGCAACGGTAAGGTCATTTTGGAAAATGAACCGCGTCGCCGGAAGGTTCTGAAATCCACGACCGCGACGCTTTTAACTTACGCCATGGAGAGCACCATGCAGCCGGCGTCCGCGTCGAAGTACACAGAGATCAATCCCAACATCATCCCCACCGGCGGCGACTGCGTCTTCGACGGCGTGCGTCTGGCGGGTAAATCCGGTTCCACCACGGATCAAAAAGACCTTTGGTTCGTCGGTTACACTCCGTATTACACCTGTGGCGTCTGGTCCGGTTACGATGTCGGCCAGGCCGAAGAAGCCGGCGGCATCTACCACAAACTGATCTGGCGCGAGGTCATGAGTAAGATTCACTCCACCCTCCCCGATAAGGAATGGGGACCGGAGAGCTCGGATATCGTTAAGGCTAAGATCTGTTCGAAGAGCGGCAAACTGGCCATCGACGGTGTCTGCGACCATGAGGACTCCAATGCCGTGGTCTACACGGAATACTTCACCCGGAGCACGGTTCCGCACGAATATTGTGACTGCCACAAGCTGATCTCGATCTGCACCGAATCCGACAAACCCGCGAACGATGACTGCCCGAAGGACGGCTGTGAGGACCACGTCTTCATGATCCTGGATGAAAAGATCACCGCTCTTGAGGTAGACAGCGATGACATCAAGCATGCGTTGCCCGACAAATACAAGGATGTCGAGTGCGATATTCACAAACCGGAGCCGACCACCGAAGCCGACACGGAAGAAACCGAAAACGAATAAAAAACCACCGGGGTGGCCCAAACGACACACCCCGGTGATTTTTTGTTCTCTGTTTTCGCAGTTTCTGCCACGCTTACGGTCGTCGGTCCACTTCGCTTTGGATTTCCGTTCAAGGAGTTGAAATCACCAGCAGGAACCGTTGACTTTCAGCAGAGTTTATGCTATAAATGTTTGTAATAAAAAGCATTCGTTGGGAGAATGATATGAGAGCTTTGATCAAGCCCCGGCATCTTAAGCCGGGTGACCTGGTGGCGACGGTCAGCCCGTGTTGGGGACTGGCCGGAGATCCTTTAGTTCGATGGAAATATGATCTGGGAGTGTCGCGGCTTAAGGAGCTCGGTCTGCGCGTTGTTGCTGCGCCGAATTCCATGAGGGGTTCAGACTACCTTGCCGAAAACCCCAAAGCGCGGGCGCAGGACATCCTGTGGGCATTTGAAAACAAAGAAGTCCGGGCAGTCATAGCGAATATCGGCGGCAACGACAGCATCAAGATCCTTCCTTACATTGACCCGAAGGTGATAGCGGAAAATCCGAAGATCTTCGTCGGATACTCCGATGTTATGAACCTGCACCTGTTGTGCTACCGCTGCGGCCTCTCCTCGTTTTACGGGGACAATCTTCTGACGACGATCGCAGATGCGGCCGGCTGGCATCCGTACAGCAAGGCGAGTTTTGTTAAAACGCTGATGGATCCGTCGCCGATCGGGTCCATCGAGCCTTCGGCAGACTGGACCTATGAGCCTTCGGATCACTTCGATTTCGAAAAGAAGCGGTCGTATTATCCTAACGACGGCTACATGTTCATTCAGGGCAGCGGGCGCGTCACGGGGCGTTTGATCGGCGGACACACTGGGATCATGGAGCTTTGCAAAACTCCGATCGAGCTTACTCCAGAAGATTATGACGACGCCATCCTTTTTGTGGAAGACATTCCCGAGTTTTTTGACGAGGAAATGATCCGGACCTTCTTCGGCTATCTTGGGCAAACAGGCATCCTGAACCGTATCCATGGCATTCTCATCGGAAAGGTCAATGAATCGGCGTCCTTCGACGGTCGTGCGCGGATCATTCGCGAGATCGTTTCGGGAACGTATTCCAGCACGATTCCGATCGTTTACGGGCTGAATTTCGGCCATTCATCTCCCACCTGTCTACTGCCCTACGGCGCCCTGACCCAGGTGGACTGTGATGCTAAAACGATCTCCGTTATGGAAAGCGGAGTTAAGTAATAATTGATACTTGATTAGCTTTTTCTTTTTTTATTTTCTCCCCGGGTCTGTCGGCTAACTAAAGCTTGTTTTTTGCATGCTCGGTTCGCTTTTTTCTTGTTTTCTCAGTTGATATCCGGGTCTGTCAGTTAACTAAAGCTTGTTTTTACATGCTTGATTAGCTTTTTTCCTGTTTTCTCAATTGTTTCCCAGACAAACCGGCTAACTAAAGCTTGTTTTTTGCATGCTTGATTAGCTTTTTCCTCATATCCGCGGATACTTCAACAGCCGAGGACTATATTTGTGAACGCAAATGATATTGCGAAGCTCGAATTCATGCAGAGAGCGTCTTAAGCGCTCCTAGGCAGTGGATCCGAACCACGCGGTTGCTGTCGGTCTCGGCTCGTTCTTTCAAGAGGTCGACATAGGGTCGAACCAGCTCCGGGCGTCGTTTCCCCATAACGCGGAACATCTCCGGCGCCTCCATCCGGACCTTATCGACCGGATCCGAAAGCAGGTTCATATAGACCTCCATATGATTTGCGTAAATATCCGGGGTGTTGGTCGCAATGTTCTCGGAAGCCCAGATAAAACTCAGGCGGACACCGGCTTCTGCATCCGTCGCAAAGCGAAACAGGCCTTCCCAATATGGCTCGATCAATGAATAGTCACCGCGGCCGATCCGGCCCAGTGCATTGACCGCACGCTCACGCAAGAGCGGCTCCTCGCTATTTAAACTGCCCGCTATCGCCGCTACACAGTCCCCGATCGCCGCGGGGTGCACAAGTCCCATCTCGCCCAGCAGCCACAGCGCCTTCGCGCGGATCTTCACAGACGCATGCTGCAAAAGCGATGCAACATAAGGGATATTCTCCTCCCACTGGTCCTGTTGCTTCGTCAGCGCGCCCAGTTCCTTATACAGTTCCGTTTCTTTCATTCCGACATCACCTCACATTTCATTTTGAACGTTCCCGCGCCCCACCGTTCCAATCGATCGCCGTCTGCGGCGTGGGCGCATGGAACGACATTGTATCACCCGAAACGCCTTGTGTCAACCACTTTGTTTGGTTGACTTTTCGGTCGTTCTATGTTATAACTTGCATCACATAACCATCGTTTCCCGTGATTTTTTAGGTAGTGTCCAGAGAACAGGAGGCATACTATGAAACACATTATTACAGTTCAACATACACAGTCCGTTCACCATACCAACGGGATGGTGGGCTCCTGGACCGATTGGGACCTGACTGAACTCGGCAGGAGTCAGGCCGACCGGATCGCCCTAAAGCTGAAAGATGAATTGGCCGAAAAAGCGGTCGTCCTGTACTGCTCCGATCTGAAACGCGCCAAGCAGACCGCGGAACCGATCGCGAAATCCTTAGGTGTCACGCCGATCCTCAGACAGGAATTGAGAGAACGGAACCTGGGCCGATGCTGCGGCCAATCCGTACAGTGGCTGCGCGAAAACTTAGAGTGTCCGGAAAAGACGGTCGATGACCGACTGTTCTCGGACGGAGAAAGCCGGCGCGATGCCTGGAACCGCCTTCTGCCGTTTTACGAAGAAATGATGGCAAGCGATGCCGAGACCATAATCATCGTCTCCCACGGAGACCTTCTGAGCCTCTGGAACGCTATGTACCTGGGACTCCCCGTAGAATCCTTCTACGAAGTAGACATCCACGGTCCGGCCGGCGGCGTGTCCCATATGATCGTCGGCGATGACGGAAAGCACCGCATCCGCCACATCAACGACATGTCCTATCTGGCCTGATAAACCGTAAAACTTCCCAACCATAACATGAATACATAAAAAGGCCCTGTGAAAAAAGCTATCGCTTTTCACAGGGCCTTTTTCAAAATTTGAAACTCTGCACCATTCCCACAACTGCTTAGAATGATTGGCGGCTAACTAAAGCCTGATATTCTATCCCTTAGTTAGCTCTTCTCTTCTTTTCACTACCGCTGCGAACAGTCGGCGGCTAACTTAAGCCTGATATTCTATCCCTTAATTAGCTCTTCTCTTCTTTTCAATGCCGCTTCGAACAGTCGGAGGCTAACTAAGGTCTGATATTCTATCCCTTAATTAGCTCTTCTCGCCTTTTCACTACCGCTGTGAACAGTCAGCGGCTAACTAAAGCCTGATATTCTCTCCCGCGCGCCACTGTCTTCGCGCCGGTTTCGGCTGCGGTTCGTGAATGCGATCGTGAGGCGGACATGTGAGCAAGCGTCTGAAAAACACGCCCATGGGAATGCCGGAGCCGGGGCAAAAAACCGAATCTCCGAGATCGGTTTTTGCTGTCGCTGAGGCCGTTTTCGCGTCAGGCGGGAGCCTGATGCTATCAGGAAAACGGCCGTAATCGTAAAGGGACCCCGAGCTCCGGCATGGACAGGGGCGATATGTTTTTCACGCGAAGCGAACTCTCGGCCGCCGACGATCCGTATTCACGAACCAATATACAGCCGAAACTCGGCGGAGCAAATCCCCCTCGCGGGGACGGGCAGCTCATAGGCCTCAGAAGCTATCAGGAAAACGGCCGTAATCGTAAAGGGACCC
>ONPC01000108.1 GCA_900319565.1 uncultured Eubacteriales bacterium
TAAAAAGTGTATTCTGAACCACAGCAAACGAAGGCAAGAATACCGAACTACGGAAGAAGAACAGATACTGGTCGATGCGGACGGACTATCCCATTTTGATGTAATAGGTAAAATGTACTCTCTACCGAGTATGGTGATGGGTTTGAACGAAGCAGAATCCGTGCGTTTTGTTCAGAAAAAACTGACCGGGGATTACGAAGAATTAAGCGATGATCTCAAATGCCTGGTGAAAGAAAAATACGACAGGCTGATGGCCGCAAAATGTGCGGAGGATCTGAAAATGCTCTGATCGGGGAGGATAAACTGTGAAAGAATACATTAAAGCTTCATTACATGACCTGGATGCGATTTTCGATATCGTTCAGTCGTCGATCCGAAAAACGTATCCGCGTTATTATCCGAAGGAGGTCGTGGATTTTTTCTGCGATCTGCATAGCAAAGAGAGAATACATGCGGATCTGAGGACTGCGAAGGCCTTCGCTTGAGTCATGGAAAGAGAAGAGGCATAGTGCATTGACCGAAATAGACCGGAAAGGATCGGTATGAACATAGAAGTTATCAGAGCAACAGAAACCTGGCAGCAGACGGGCGCATATTACGTCCGCATCCACGGTGATACGTTTGACTGCATACGTATGGAGAAAAACCTGAAAGAGTAAAGTGGGAAAGGAAGCATGAAACTATGGAACCTACGATGGAAGAGAAACTGAATGCGATCATCGAGTTATGTGAGGAGGGTGATCCGGAAATGTGCGCATTTCTCGGGAAGGAATTCTATTACGGCTGGAATGTTCCGCAGGATCTGGACCGCGCTCTGCGCTATTTGACGGTTGCATCGGAGAGCGGAGACGCCATTTCCCAGTTCACTTTAGGATTCATGTACTGGTCCGGTAGAGGTACGGAGCCGGATCTGGATCAGGCATACAAGTGGTTCCTTCAGGCGGCGGAGCAGGATGTACCGGAGGCCATGTATAACGTGGCGAAGATCCTCCTGACGAAGGATTTCGAAAAGAATAAAGACGAGGCCGTGAGATGGCTGAAACGTTCGGCAAATGCGGGGTATGACACAGCGTATGACATGCTCTCGGACCTGGAAGATGATTGATTTTTGCAGTACCCCTGAAAGGGATAGAAGGAGTATCACAGGAGTGGCATTGGCCATCAGCAAGACAAATCTTTTCTACGTGGCTTGTGGTTTTAAAGAGTTGGAGGTGTTCCCGCTCTACTGGGATGAAGCAAATCCATGCCAGGTCTATGTGATGTCTTTGAAATGATCGATGGGAGAGAAGATGATGAAAGCTTTGATCATAAATTGCAGCCCGGTGCGGACGGGAGCTACGGCAGAGATCGTTAACATCATAAACCGGGAGATATCTTCCCGATATGATACGAAATGTATCTGCATAGCAGACTATTCGTTTGATTTTTGCCTGGGTTGCAGGACGTGTCATAATACAGCGAAGTGTGTGATGGATGATGATATTAGCAAGATCATGGAAGCGTTTGATGAAGCCGACGTCATAGTGTCGGTTTCGCCGTCCTACTGGGCCGATATCCCAGGGCAATACAAGGCGTTCATTGACCGATGCACCCCGTGGTGCGATACACACGAACCCCATGCCTCCATCAAAGAGGGCAAGAAGGGCTATTCGGTTGCGTTAAGAACGGGTCCCGGGATGCATGAATGTGACAGGATCATCCGGAGTATCGAACATTTCTATGGGCACCTGCATATCGAATGCGCAGGGCACCTGGGGCTAACATCCATCGAGTATAAAGAGAATGTGGCAGCGAGGGAACAGGAGATAATTGACTTCAGTAAGGAGATTTAATGGAGACGAATATTCGAAAGGCAGATCGTAAGGATCTGGCGCGTATAGCGGAGATACTGGTCTTTAACTATCGGATGTATTTTTACCCGATATTTAAAGCGGATGAATATTACTTTGATGAACTGCAAGTGCCGTCGCTCATGGAGAAGTTTGAGACGGAACTGGACAGTTTGTATGTGTATGACGACGGCGTGGTCAAGGGTTTCATCAAGATCGAAGGAACTTACATAGCACGGCTGTTCGTGGAGCCCGTCCTTCAAAATGGTTCGATCGGTTCCCGATTACTGGAATATGCCATGAAGGAGCATCATGCGGACCATCTCTGGGCGTTGGAGAAGAACATAAAGGCGATTCGCTTCTATGAACGGCATGGATTTGTCGCGACCGGAGAGAAAAAACTGGAAGAAGGAACGAGTGAGTATCTGATATTGTTGAGGAGATAGAAAAAATGAATGACAAAGAGCAGGAAGTATGCCCAATCGGGGAGATCGGATACTATTACCCGGCGGAAGTGTTCGTGGGGGAAAATGGCCTGTTGTACTGTGTGTATAGTTACCAGGACGAGATCGAAGGTAAGACTAGCCAAAGGATAAGGGATGTTGTATGCGCAAGCAGTTTATTGATAATTTAAGATGGATGACGGTATTTCTGCTGATACCGTACCATGCGGCGCAGGCGTTTAATACGTGGGGTGAACTGAATTTCATCTGCTTTGCGCCGAATAAGGTGCTCAGCAGTTTTATCGTGTTTTTCAGCCCGTTTTTTATGCCGCTGTTGTTTCTTCTGGCCGGCATGAGTAGCCGATATGCGCTGAAGAAGCGTACGTATGGTCAGTGCATCGTTGAGAGGATCAAGCGGCTCATGGTGCCCTTCGTTTTCGGAACCTTGTTTTTCTGTCCGATCATGGCCTACATCGGTGATAAGACGAATTTAGGATACGAGGGAAGTCTGTGTGAGCATTATAAGGTGTTCTTTACGAAGTGGACGGATCTGTCAGGCTTTGACGGCGGCTTCGGCGTCGGTCAGTTCTGGTTCTTGTATTTCCTGTTCGTGATCTCGCTGGTTTCGATTGGGATCTTCGTACTGGTGAAGAAAGTGGTAAAGAAGCAGACAGGAGTGGAGAAGATACCGTTCTGGGGCCTCGCTCTTATGGTGATCCCATTTCCGTTCCTGTATGACCTGCTGTCGGTTGGTGGGAAGAGTTTCGCCGAGTATCTTTACGTTTTCCTGATCGGCTATTATATTATGAGCCATGATCAGGTCATTGAAAAAGCAGAGAAGTTTCGGTATGTCTCGCTAGTTATCGGACTGGTGGCGTCCATCGCCGATGTATATATGTTTCTCTGGTCGGGCCGGGATTTCGGCACGGTCAATGTGATCGCCAAAGCATTTGCCGAGTGGTTCATGATCTTGGGGCTGATCGGTATCGGAAAGAATAAGCTCGATTTCGCGAATAAAACGACGGCGTACATGTCCCGGCGATCGTTCCCGTATTTCAGCATCCACTTTTTGTGGGTCATTTTGTTCCAGTATTGGCTCTCCGATACCTTCGGGGGCAATATCGTTTTGTTATATACAGTGCCGGTCGTTTGTGCGTATATCGTTACAATGGCCTGTGCAGAGATCTGTTTGCGGATACCGTTCCTGTGCTTCTTGATGGGAACGAAGAAGTCTTCAGGGAAATAGTCTTAGATAAGGAGGGCGGCTATGAATGAAGAGTATATGAGAGGTGGGGCGTCAAATGAAGCCATCACGAAACTGCAGGAGAAACGCAACAAGACCGGAAAGGGCATCCTTTTTATCGCGATCGGAGCGCTCTTCCTGATCATCCCGCCGATCGGTTTGGTGATCATATTATACGGGACCCACAGGATCCAGAAGCTTCGGCAGGAGATGAAGGAACTGTATAAGGAGGCCTTCGTCCGTGAGCCGCTGATGAATAACTTTGAGAATGTGACCTATGAACCGCAGTGGGGCTTCCCGGCGGATACCGTAGAGAGTTTTCAACTGTGCCAAATGGGCAATCAGTTCTATTCGGAGGATTATATCCGCGCCTCGTATGCCGGCGTGGATTTTGAGATCGCCGAGGTAAGAGTGTACGATGTGTATAGCACCGATGACCGCGATGAGCGTTCGACGACATATTTTGAAGGGCGGATGATGGTTTTCCACCTTCCGGATAAGGCCGTATATCCCATGTCGATCTTCAGCCGTAAGTATAAACACAGAGCGATCAGCCGACGGGAGGCGAAACAAACCAAAGTCGAATTCGAGTCATCGCGGTTCAACAAAGCGTATGATGTGTACGCGCAGAATGAGCACGATGCATTTTACCTGATCACGCCGCAGTTCATGGAGCGGCTGGAGATCCTGGCCGATAAATACGCTGATGGCATAGCATTGCATATGATCGGAAACAGCGTAGCCCTCGCGATCAGCGAGCCTGGAAAAAATGCATTTGACGCCGAAATCGAAGTTGGAAAACTGGATTTCGATAAAGAAATGGCGAAGGTGCAGGGCGAGATCGATGACATCAAGATGCTCATTACCATGATACTGAACCTGTAGCTTCGAGCCTCATAGGAGAAATGAAATTGTTTTTGGAATATAGAGAACTTCAAACGGAGCGGTTATTGCTTCGTAAGATCACTTCACAGGATGTAGAGGATCTTTATGAAATCTACTCGGATCCGGAGGTCATGCGGTACTTTGACGACCGATATGCGTTTGAGACGATGGCCGAAGCGGAAGAGATGGCCGCAGGGTATGTTAAGGGCTTGCGCGAGGGGACCGAATATCGCTGGGGAATCGTTCTGAAAGAAACCGGGAAACTGGTCGGAACTTGCGGCTTCCACGCCCTATCCGAGTATCATAAACGCGTAGAGGTCGGGTACGACTTGAACCGAGAATACTGGGGACGTAAGATCATGACAGAGGCGCTCACCCTGATCATTGACCTCGCGTTCAGGAAATGTGGCGTGAACCGGATCGAAGCGTTCGTCGAACCGCCAAACGCAGCATCACGGATCCTGCTGGAAAAGCTCGGCTTTTCGTTGGAAGGGACCCTTCGGAAACACGAAATGTGCCGGGGAGAACTGATCGATATCCAGATTCTGGGCTTACTGAAGAAAGATTGGAAAAAAGGATCGTTTTAGGAGGAATGCATACATGACGAAGAAAAAAGGAAATAACTGGACGGCATACTATGATTCCGATACGCACCGGCACTTTGCGGAGATCATTTACACGAGCCGCGAAGGGCGGGAGCAGTACGATTATGAGATCACCCGGGACATTTTCGACAAACTGGGTACATTTAACGAGGATTATGAAAATGAACTTCTGATCCGCACGGCGAAGATGACCTATTCCTTCGAGAACACCATGTATGGAACGCTCGGGCCTGAGCGGACCGTCTGGGACGAAGAGGCACAAGAAGCGATGCACACGTGCGTGAAGAAGACCGAGAAGAACGCGGACTAATTCATATCTGACAACTTGAATGTAAGAAATCTTTAAGAAAAGGTTAATTGACTTTGGATGGGGGTTGTGACATAATCAGTTTAAAGGCGAAACCGAGCGGGGATGGCACCCATAACAAAAAACGGCAGTGGTTTCGGGGCGAGCCGCACATCGGCGGCGACGTCCATGGCATTTGTTACGAGAGGGGAGGACACCCATGGAAAAAAACATTATTGTAACAGACGAAATGGGCAGACAGATCGGAACGACCTACGAGAAAAGAGCGTGGGGACTGGTAAAAAAAGGTCGGGCGTGTTATACGGACGATTCTACGATTATGATGTTTGCCGAAGAAGACACGTCCGGCTATGTATTTCACTACATGGAGGACCATACTATGAATTATATTTATTTTGATGCTAAGAAGTGGAGCCTGGACACCGCGGCGAAGTCCGTCGGCGAGCGCTCCTTCATTCAGGATTTTGACGGTAAGATGACCGAGATCTTCCAGGTCGGTGCCTGGGATTCGGAGGTTTCCCGCATCACATCCGAGCCCATGGCTCTGGAGGGTGCGACCGACTACACCTTCGTTTTCTGGCTGAACGGCGGCGAGAACGAGGACAATGACGAGACCTGCCGCCTCGAAGTGATCTTCGACGGTGACATCAACAAGGTCAATGCTTACAAACTGAACCGTACATTCATTGCCCCGACTTTGAAGGTCGAGGGATGGGAACTGTACGCGATCACCTTCACTACGCCGGCTGGCGACACTGTAAGCACGGAGCTTCGCTTCACCGCAGGTAAGGCGCCCATGGCAGTCATGAAGGCTGAGGAGCTTTCCACATACGACGGATGGGAGAACGATCCCGACCTCTACGAGGAGTACCGTCCGTATCGTGCGAACATCGTTTTTTCCGACGGCTGGCCTTCGGGGAAGGAATATTGGTATTCCACCGCATGCCTGAAGGAGCTCTATCCGGAGATCAAGCCTCCGAAGAGAAAGCCGAAGAGAGGCAACACGGAAGAGAAGAAGGAGACGAAGAACTTCGATTTCGGTAAGGAGATCGGTAAGTTCGCGAAGACCATCGGCGATTCCGCGACTGCATTTGCCGGAAAGGTTAAAAACAAAGCATCTGAGATCAAAAAGTCCGCTTATGCGGATCGTGCTTCGAAGAAGACGAAAGAGGCTGCGGAGAAACTGAAGGTTTACGGTTCCATCGTTGGTGAGCAGGTAGAAGGATTTGTATCCGACATCACCAGCGCCGAGAACCAGGAGAAGATGAAGAACGTCATTGACCGCGTAGGCGAAGCTATGACAGAGGCGGTTCGTAAGGGCGATGAGGCTGCCAGCGCAGTCTTAAGCAAAACCAAAGAGGCGCTGAATAAGTACCGTGAGCAGAAGAAGGCGGAGCAGGAAGCGAAGGCTGCTGCGGAAGCAGAGTTCGTGGCAGAGGAGATGGCAGAGACCGTCGACACGATCGAGGCTCTGGAGGATGCCATCACTGCAGCAGAGGATGAGATCACTGCACTGCAGGATCGCGCCGAAGCGCTGGATGACGAGGTCGAGGCACTGAATGCCGAGATCGCAAAAGAGGCTGAACCTTCCGAGGCAAAACTCGATGAGGTAAAGGCTCTGGTTACGGAGAAGGGCGAGATCCTGGAGAAACTCGACACCCTGCGTAACAAACTCGACGAACTTCGTTCGGAGAAGGCTGAGGCTGCAAAGAAGGCCGAGGCACTCAGCGAGGACGAAGAGGACAAATAATCAACACTTAATCACAATTACCACGGCGCAGGGCCTGCAAGGAGGACCCGAAGCCACAAAACACTCGTAAAAACAGGCATGTCACTCTGTGATATGCCGAAAAGGACCCGGTCAGACGACCGGGTCCTTTTCAAATGTTCCTGTCACGTGCTGAACCCCTCCAACACATTTCGGACCGTGCCACAGACACGGAAATAAATAATAAGAGTATATGGAAACGCCGGGACCGGTTAAGGTCATGCCAGCGCATCTCTCGTGCACATCTCGTAGATCTTCGTGATGTCGTCCTTCTTCAGGTGAACGAAACCACCGGTCTCACCGTCGCCGATACCGAAGGTCTCCACGAGCGTCGGAATATCCTCGGCCTTTGCGCCGAGTTCGGCAAATGTAAGCGGCATACCGATCGAGCGGAGCCAGCGGCGGAATGCGTTGATGCCTGCGAGTGCAGTATTTCTGGGATTTGCATAGTCCATGTCCAGATGGAACACGCGGGTCGCGAACTGGCAGAAACGGTTGATGTCATGATCCATGACATATTCCATCCAGTTCGGCATAACGACTGCCAGGCCTGCGCCGTGCGCCACGTCGTACAGAGCGGAGAGCTCGTGCTCGATACCATGCGAGTTCCAGTCCTGGTCGCGGCCTACACCGACGATGTTGTTATGAGCGACCATGCCGGCCCACATGATGTTCGCGCGGGCGTCGTAGTTATTCGGATCTGCGATAACGCGAGGTGTTTCCTTGATCATGGTCTGGAGAACTGCCTCACACAGACGGTCGGTGATCTCGACTTCCTTCGTGTTGGTGAAGTAACGCTCGCACACATGCGCGCAGATGTCGGTCGCGCCGGCAGCCGTCTGGTATGCGGGCAATGTCTGCGTCAGTTCCGGATTCAGGATCGAGAACTTCGGGCGGATATGCTCGCTGCCGGCACCGCGCTTCAGCATGCCATCTTCCAGTGTGATCACGCTGTCGCCGGAGCCTTCGCTGCCTGCAGCTGCGATGGTGAGAATGGTTCCGACCGGGAGGGCGGCCTTAGGGGCGGCCTTGCCACAATAAAAATCCCAGAAATCGCCGTCATAGCAAACGCCCATAGCGATGGCCTTTGCCGAGTCGATCGCGGAACCACCGCCGATCGCAAGAATAAAGTCGACACCTTCCTTACGGCATACATCGATGCCTTCGTATACAAGTCCGCTACGGGGATTCGGTTTCACGCCGCCGAGCTTCACATAGGGGATCTGATCCGCGTCGAGCGCCTGACAGACACAATCCAGGAGACCGCTGCGCACTACGGAGCCGCCGCCAAAGTGCAGAAGCACTTTGGAGCCGCCGAACCGTTTGATATATTTGCCGGCATTGACCTCCTGGCCTTTGCCGAATGCAAAATAGGTGGGGCTGTAAAAAGTAAAGTTGTTCATAGAACCTCCCTTGATAAAAAATGGTTTTTCGGCTTCGATCCCCCCCGAGACTCGAAGTGTATGTCTTATGCACGGCCGATCGCGGCGATCGCCTTTTCCCGTGCGGCGATCACACGATCGGTAAATGCGTCGAAATCCGGATCATCCTGCTGGCATTCCGGGTGGGCCAGAATGTAGCGGATGCTGTTTGCAATGCCTTCGTCTGCGCGAACGGTCGCACAGAAGCTGGGTACCAGACGCTTTAATTTCGAATTTACAAATACAACAGAATTGGCCTTATCGCCGATGAGACTTCCGGTGAAATCGTAGGTTTCATCGCCACACGCTGCCAGAAACTCCGAAGATACATGGATGGCGTGAAGCTCGACACCGAGCGTCTTTGCGATCGCTTCATATACCTGGTTCCAGGTCACGGACTCGTCGCTCGTGATCTGCACGGCCTCGCCGATGGCGTGGATGTTTCCCATCAGGCCCATGAAGCCCTTCGCGAAATCACTGTTGTGGGTCAATGTCCAGAGCGATGTTCCGTCGCCGTGGATCATGACGGTCTTGCCTTCCATGATGCGCTTGATGACCGACCAGCTGCCTTTGTTTCCGTGAACGCCCATGGGAACGTTGCGCTCGTCATAGGTGTGGCTGGGGCGAATGATCGTGATCGGGAAGCCTTCGGTGCGGTATTTCTCCATGAAGAACTCTTCGCAGAGGATCTTGTTGCGCGAATACTCCCAGTAGGGGTTCGCTAGCGGCGTTCCCTCGGTGATGCGATAGTCACCGACCGGTTTCTGGTAGGCCGAAGCAGAAGAGATGTACATGAACTGCTTCGTGCGTCCCTTAAACAGACGGTAGTCGCGTTTCGCCTGCTCGAGCGAGAAGATGATGAAGTCACACACGACGTCAAACTGCAGGTCGCCCAATGCCTTTTCGGCAGCAGCCTCGTCGTTGATGTCGCAAACGATCTGACGGTAACTGGCGATATTCGCGTCGGCGACATTGCGGTTGCCGCGGTTTAACAGATACAGTTCGCAGTCGGCAAATGCATTGACCCCGATGGAATCCCGGCAGGCGGCTGCTTTCAAAATGCTTCGGGAGATCGCGGTGCTGATGGTACCGGTTCCTCCGATAAATAAAATACGCATGTAAAACCCTCCAAAATGAACCCGAATGTTTATGAGACCATTATAGAACAAATCTATTTTCAGTTCTATCGGTGAAAAGTGAAAAAAATAGTAAAAACCTATTGCAATTCTTTTTCACATTATGCTATACTCCAAGGGTAATAAAGGTGTTTCTATTATTTGGGCCTCAGGCAGAAGTGGGGAAGAATATGAATAAATTATATGAATATCTGGATACGGTGCACAGTCCGTACGAAGCGTTTGTCATGGAGACAGCCAGCAGTTTCTTTCCGGTACGAAAGCACTGGCATTATTTCATCGAACTGTTGTATGTAAAGAAGGGGCAGATCGAAGCGGTCTGCGACGGAAAATGGTACTCCCTGCATGAGGGAGACCTTTTGGTGTGCCATTCGCAGGCCATCCATGAGTTTTTGCCATCTCGTGATCCGGCGACCGGGGAGATCATCCCGGGGCAATATCTGGTGATCCAGTGTGATCTGAATGCTCTGAATACCAACAGCAACTACGTGCCGAAGTTCCGTTATATTTTCCAGGCTGCACGGCAGATGTCCGAATGTAAGGTCGTCCTGTCCCGTGAAGATATGCAGGATATCGATGTGGAGCCTTTGTTTTGGGCCTGCATCCGTGAACGCCACACCCGCGACTACGGTTTCACTGTGCTGCTGAACGGTTTTATCAGTGATCTGCTTATTCAGATCATTCGCGTATGGCGCCGAAACGGTTTGGATCCGCAGAACCTTCCGTTCGGAAAACCGGAGGATAAGGAACTTTCCATGATTGCGGAGTACATCGACGCGCATTCCAACCAGGCCATCCGTGTGCAGGATCTGGCAGAGATGTGCAACATGAGCTACTCGTATTTCGCGAAAAATTTCCGCGATTACTATGGCATGAGCTGTAAGGAATACATCGAATATGTCCGGATGAATAAGGCGGAGGAACTGGTGCTGTTCACGGATTATGATCTGAACTACATCTGCCAGGAAATCGGCTATTTTGATTGCAGCCACTTTATTAAAGAATACAAGAAACATAAGGGCGTGACGCCAAAGCAGCACCGAATGCGGATGCGAAAGCAGAAGGGGGAGGAAGTTCTGAACTACTTTGACGAAAACGATCTCATCCAGAAAAACGAAGAATAAAGATCTCGCGACTGCTTAGCTATAAGTTCACAAAGGACGAAGAATACATCGAGCATGAACTCACACATGCCGGACCGAGAGCGCTTTTATTTGCTCTCGTTCCTGAGCATATGACGGGCAAACGCGTAAAAGAAGCGTAAATGATCCATATGAATACATAAAACAAACAGGACTGTCATGTGATTGACAGTCCTGCTTTTTTACTGGGCCTTCCGCGGTTTCTCCGCTTCGGCTTTCATGTTCTTTACAGCGGTGGCCAGCATCAGTTTGATGCGGTTGAGCTGGTTGACTTCGCTGGCGCCGGGATCGTAGTCGACCGCGACGATGTTCGCCTCGGGATGCGCGGCGCGCAGACCCTTGATGACGCCCTTACCCACGATGTGGTTCGGCAGGCAGCCGAACGGCTGGGCGCAGACGATGTTCGGAACGCCGCTCTCGATGAGTTCCATCATCTCGCCGGTCAGGAACCAGCCTTCACCGGTCTGGTTACCCAGAGAGACGAAGGGCTTCGCCATCTGTGCCAGGTGGGAGATGTGGGACGGGGGAGCGAAGTGCTTGCTGGCGGCCAGTTCTTCCTTCGCCGTCTTACGCAACTGCTCCAGAGCCCAGATACCGAGGTTGGATTTGCGGGCGCTGCTCTTCTTCATGCCGAGTTTGAGCGCCTTGAAATTTGTGTTGTAGAAACTGTACAGGAAGAAATCCAGCAGATCCGGCATAACGGCCTCCGCGCCTTCCTGTTCCAGAAGTTTGACTAAGTAGTTGTTCGCCGAGGGCAGGAATTTTACCAGGATCTCGCCGACGATGCCGACTCTGGGCTTCTTCAGATCCTCATGCACCGGAAGCGCGTCGAACTCGCGGATTATACCGCGCAGGATCTTCTTGAATTCCGAGAACGAGGTGTGCTTTTTCTCCAGGGAGGCGATGCAACGGGCACGCCATTTTTCGTGGAGGGCATCCGCACTTCCGGGAGTTACTTCATACGGGCGTGTATGGTACAGCACGCGCATGAAGACGTCGCCGTAGATGATGGCCATGATGGCCTTCACGATGCGCTTCGGCGTCAGCTTGAAGCCCGGGTTTTTCTCCAGTCCCTGTACGCTCAGGGAGATGACCGGAATGTGTCCCATGCCCGCATTCATCAGTGCACGGCGGATAAACCCGATGTAGTTGGAGGCACGGCAGCCGCCGCCCGTCTGGGTAATGAGTACTGCGACCTTATTTAAGTCGTAGCGGCCGGACAGCAGAGCCTGCATGATCTGGCCCACAACGATCAGCGAAGGGTAGCAGGCATCGTTGTTCACGTACTTCAGGCCGACATCGACCGAATCCTTGCTTTCCTTCATGATCTCGACGTTCAGACCCGTGGACTTCAGCGCCGCGGACAAAATGTCGAAATGGATCGGCGTCATCTGCGGGCAGAGGATCGTATAATTCCTCCGCATTTCTTCGGTGAACACCGGCTTTTCGATGGAGGCCGGGGCGGGCAAGGGATGGATCCCGTGCTCCTGCCTGTCCCGGATGGCCGCCATGAGGGACCGGACCCGGA
>ONPC01000195.1 GCA_900319565.1 uncultured Eubacteriales bacterium
GCAAATGCCGTGCGGCTCGGAAGGTAAATCGGAAAACCGTATCTGCCGTCGCCGACCTCATCGGCCGTGTAGACATAATTCATGTCGATGCGCTGCTGTCCGCCGTAGCGCTTCTGGTCGGAAGACATGATGACCTGATATTTGCCGGGGCCGGGCACCGGAATGAAGTAACCGGTGAACGACTTCGTCGGATGGAAGTTGAACACAAAAACGATATCATTGCGCTCATAGGCGATCACCTTATCCTGCTGATGCATCCACAGGTTGTGAACGCGGCCCTTCAGAACATCCTCACGCTTCGACAGCGCGATCATGTCTTTATCAAACTGCTCCAGCTGACCGTAACGCAAATCGGGATTATCCGCCAACGACCACTGTCTGCGGCAGTAATGATAACTCCAGTTGTTGCCTTCACGCGGGAAGTCGATCCACTCGGGGTGGCCGAATTCATTGCCCATGAAGTTTAAGTAGCCCTCGCCGCCCACAGTCTCGGTGATCCAGCGAATCATCTTATGTAGGGCAATACCGCGGTCAATGATAACACTCTGCGAGTGCTTCGACATGTTCCAGTACATCTCCTGGTCGCACAGACGGAACATGACCGTCTTATCGCCGACCAGCGCCTGATCGTGACACTCCACGTAGCCGATGACCTTCTCATGCGGCCGGCGGCCCGAAAGCTCGTACCACATGCGCCAGATGTCCCAGTCTTCGTCGCGCATTTCGTCCAGGAATTTGATCCACATGGGAGCCTCGCCCATGGCCAGACGATAGTCGAAACCGATGCCGCCGTAGCGGATCTTCATGGCCATGCCGGGCATCGCGGACATATCCTCGGCGATGGTCACCGCGCGCGGATTGATGGAGTGAACCAGTTCATTGGCCAGCTGCAGATAGGTGACAGCGTCCGTGTCGGTGTTCAGCGAGAAGTATTTATCATAGTTGTCAAAATTCGTTCCCAGCGCGTGATCGTGATACAGCATGCTGGTCACGCCGTCGAAACGGAAACCGTCGAAATGGTACTCCGTCATCCAATATTTCAGGTTCGAAAGCAGGAAATGCAGCACCTCTGGCTTCCCGTAGTTGAACAGCTTTGTATCCCACTCACGGTGATTTCCGCGCTCTCCCTCGTGGAAGAACTGAACATCGGTTCCGTCAAAACGGTTAATGCCTTCGGACGTGTTTTTCGCCGCGTGCGAATGCACCACATCCAGCAGGACGCGAATGCCCATCTTATGCGCGGTATTGACCAGTTTCTTTAAGTCATGCTCGCTTCCGAAACGGGAAGACGCCGCAAAGAAATTCGTGACCTGATAGCCGAAGGAAGCATAATATGGATGCTCCATGATGGCCATGAGCTGGATCGTATTATATCCGAGTTTTTGCACGCGCGGCAGGATCTTATCGGTAAATTCCTGATAAGTACCAACGCCGTATTTCTCCTGCGCCATGCCGACATGGCATTCGTAGATGTACGGCGGATCCTCCGGGGCGAAATCCTCGTCGGTCCATGTAAACTTGCGTTTCGGAACAGAGATAACGCCGTTCCAGATCTCGGAGTTTGGCTCCTGCACGACCCTGTGAATGTACAGGGGAATGCGGCGCAGCTCCTCTCCGTTCGCACATACGACTGCCTGCACACGGCATCCGTCAAACAGCGTTTTCTTTCCGGGAATGCTTACTTCCCATACGCCGTTTTCCAGTTCATGCATGGGCAATGCATGCGGGTTCCAGTCGTTGAAATCACCGGTCAGGTACATGGCCTGTGCTCCCGGCGCCCACTCCCGGTATACCCATCCATCCTTCGTGGTGTGGAAACCGAAATATTCATGCGCGTTTGCGAAATCCACCAGAGTCTCCCCCTCCGGCAGGATCCGCTGCTTCATATTTTCATAATTTGTCATACGAAGATCGATGTCATCCGCATAGGAATTCAACAGATAATCGTAATCCAGGATCTTATACCTCATAAAACCTCCTTGTCTTACGGGTCGGTCGTTTCCGCGGGCATCGGATGCCCCCAAACCACCCTCCGTAGAATAATCTAGAGGAAAGTATACATACCTTCATTTTCAGAAAACAAAAAGGAAACGCCATTATAGTCAGCGCTTCCTTCAGTATATCGCATTTTTGTGAAAATAACAAGAAGAAATTATACGGACATTCATTCAGTCATCCTCGTTAAAGAACATCTCGCACACCAATTCCACTCCGTCATCGTCGTTGGAACGGGTAATGAAGTTCGCCACCTCTTTTACGGCAGGCTGCGCATTGGCCATGGCCACGCCCATGCCGGCGTATTCAATCATCGAGATATCGTTGAAACCGTCGCCGCAGGCGACCAGAGCATTCTTCGTGTCGCCGAGTTTTTTCAGAAGCTGATCCAAAGCATAGGATTTCTCGATATCTTTTGCCATGATCTCGAGGAAAAACGGCTCGGAACGCATTACGTGGAAGTTCGGCCCGAGCGCCTCACGCATCTTCGGTTCTACCGTCGCTAAGTAATCCGGCTTCTCTACCGCGATGAATTTGATGACCGGCTCGTCCGTATGCTTCGACAGATCGTCGACCTTACGAACCGGCATGTGGTTGATCTTCGCCTCCAGGACGATGTATTCATTGTCCGCGTATTCCGCGAGCACACTGCCCTTTTGATGCATGAGCAGCGGCGTTTTAAATTCCCTCGCGTAGTGAAATACCTTCCACAGTTCGTCCGGCGCCACTTCCCGCTGGAAGACGATCTCGCCGGTCGCACACGATACCACGCGGCCGCCGTTGAACGAGACGATGTAGCCGCCGTAGTCCTTGAGTTTCAGTTGGCGGGCCAATGTAAGGATCCCATCCATGGGTCGTCCCGAACACAGGATGATCTTCGCCCCACGCTCCTGGATCGCCATCAGCGCCTCGTAGGTCTTCGGCGTGATCACCTTCTGTGAATTCACCAGCGTTCCGTCCAGATCGAGCGCCAAATATCGATATCTCATGTTGCCTCCTCAGGCAGATTTAAAGTCTCCAGCAGATCGGCGGGCACATACAGGTTGCCAAATCCGCGGCCCAAAGCTATCTTCGGTTTGTTTTCCCCATGGAAATCCGAACCGCCGGTGAGCACCAGGCCTTTCTGCTTCGCCAGCTGCTTAACATAGTTTTCTTCTTCCTGCGAATAGGTCGTATAGACTGCTTCGATGCCATAGAGGCCCAGATCCACCAGGCGGTCGACCAGTTCCTCCAACTCCGTGCGGGTCAGTTTATACAGCATGGGATGCGCCAGAACGGGGCGCGCTCCCGCCATGCGCAAGATCGACATGGCCCGCTCGATCGTGATCTCTTCCTTCGGAAGGTAGCACGGGCAGCCGGGACCGATGTATTTATCGAACGCTTCGGCAATGCTTCCGATCTGCTTTGTGTCCAGCAGGTACCGCGCGAAATGCGCGCGGGTTATGATCGCTCCCTCGCCGAACTTCGACAGCAGAGCTTCGTATGTGATCGAAAATCCGTGATCCGCCAGCAGTTTCGCCATTCGGATATTGCGTTCGATGCGGACGCTTCGGATCCGCTCCAATTCCTTCAAAAAGCCCGGATGGTGTAGGTCCGGCGCATAGCCCAGAATGTGCACATCCCCGCCGTTTCTCGCAGAGGAGATCTCGATTCCGGGGATCACGCGGACTCCGTACGTTCTACCGGCCTCGACCGCCTCGGCAACACCGCTGACGGTGTCATGATCGGTAAGCGCGATGGCATACAATCCCGCCTGTGCCGCTTTCTCCACCACCTGCGTCGGTGTCAGTGTGCCGTCGGATTGATTCGAGTGCGTATGCAGATCGATGCATTTTCCGTAATACTTCTCTTTCGTGTCAGGTTCCTTCGGCAGATACGAGCAGATGACGGTCATGTCGCCGGACAGGCAGTATGCCCCGTAACCGGCCGGCAGGATGAAGTGATTCCCCTTGCAAATGCGTTCTTTGTCGAGCTCGCCTGCGCCTTCGACCACGCTCATGTTGAGGAAGCGGCCGCGGGTATTTAAGGTCACCCCGGCGCCGCCCCTGCGGATGCGAATACGGTCCACACAGTAGTACCGGCAGGTGACCAGGTTAGCGATCTCACAGTCCAAGTCATCCCGCAGGATCACGGGAGTCTTCACACATACCGATTCGTCAAACGGAGCCCGAATGACGTCCAGGCTCTGCTTAATATGCAGCTGACGCGGCTGTCCGTTCTGGAGACGGTCGTAATCATATACACGATAGGTGACATCGCTGCTCTGCTGCGTCTCCAGCAGCATGGTTCCGCCTTTGATGGCATGGATGGTACCGGGTTCGATCTGGAACACATCGCCCGGATGGACGGGCACCTCGCGAATGAAGTCGTTCCACCGTTTTTCTTCGATCATGGCCCGCGCTTCCTCCTTCGAGGCTGCGTTGTGGCCGATGACGATGGTCGCGCCCGGATCACAAGCCAGAATGTACCAGCACTCCGTCTTTCCGAGTGAACCATTTTCATGCTCTTTCGCATACGCATCGTCCGGATGCACCTGAATGCTCAGATCGTCCGCCGCGTCAATGATCTTCACCAAAAGAGGAAAACGATCGCCTTTTGCATAGCCGAACAACTGCGGTTCGTTTTCCCACAGTTCGGACAGCCGCCGCCCGTCATAGGGAGTCCCGGGCGCGCACACAACGGTGTCTCCCGCGCTGTGCGCGCTGATGGCCCAGCATTCGCCGGTCCTTTCTCCCGATATCGGGTAGGAAAACTCCGTCTTAAGTCGGTCTCCTCCCCAAATGGTCTCTTTGTAGACAGGCTTTGTAAAAAGCAATCGTTTCATCTTAAATCCTATTCCAGGGCCGAAAATACCGTGTTGATATCCGACTCCATCTTAACTCTTTGCGAACGGTCCACGAGATACAGGATCTCGCCGTTGATCTCCAGCTGGCAGAAGTTATCGTCATACGCCAGCAACCGTATGTGCTTCGTCTCGTCTTCCTCATAATTGGTGAAGAACTCATAATCCACGATCACATCGGCATCCTTCTTCGTTTTCTCCGGAGCCAGATACCGGTTCGCGGACAGCGAGACCAGAACCGTATAGAACGAACGGAACGAAACGTCGTCAAACTCTTTTCCGTCTCCGTAGAAACGCTCCGTGGTCGTCTCTAAGCCGTTCTCATCCTTTTTCGTCTCGCGCCTGATCTCAAAATCATACTTCTTTCCGCCCATGGCCACTGTGATCTTATCGACACAGCCGATGCTGATCTGGCACGGCAGAAGGTTCATCATGTTTTCCTTCGTAAAGGAAGTCAGCAGGTAGTCCAGGCTGTTCTTCAGGATCTTTACGACCGGTCCCTTTCCGCCGATCTGCGCATAGTAGTACGGCATGTCATTGATCTCAAACTCGTTACCGACGTTCAGTTCGAGATCGTGGACCTCATACGGAATGGAACCATCCTCTGCGACCTCACGTCCGTATACTTTATACCCCAACCGGATCTTCGCGGCAGGATCCTTCAGGCCGAAGGCTTCCAGATCCGCTTCCGTGGGGATGGCCTTGACGCAACCCGAGTGGGACAGTCCGGTCAATGCTTCATTGACCTTGTTGCCCTTCTCGTAGTCCATGCTGTCATAGCGGCCCGCGGTCGATGAAGGGAAATACCACAGGCTCAGAGCCATACGATCGACCTGCAGGATGTCTTCGGGACTGTATACACCCTGAACCGGTTGTTCACCGCGTCTCGTAAGGGTCAGACTGTGCATCTGATCTGCGGATAGCTCGGGCAGTTTGTCAACAGCGATATAATCTGCCAGATCGCGTTTCAGATACGTGTACAGAGTCGAACTCATCAAATAGATATGGTCATCGCCCTGA
>ONPC01000038.1 GCA_900319565.1 uncultured Eubacteriales bacterium
ATCTCAAAGCATCCTACGCAAAAGAGGAGCAGACCCTGAATTTCCTCTCGGAAAATGCGGAACGTATCCGCAGGGACAGCGAAAACCTGACCTACGAAGCCGAAAACCTGATGCAGCGCGTCGATGAGTCCGAACAGTCCGAAAAGGGAAGACGTCACGATATCGAACAGGGACGCGCACAGATTGCGCAGATGGAGCAGGATATCGCGAACCTCAAGCAGGAACAGGCCGGCATCACCGAAAAGAAGAATAAAGTCATGACGGAGCAGAAAGATTTCTTCTCGAAGCAGACGGAGATCTCGGATCGGAAGAACGAACTCGAGATGGAACGTGTGCGTCTCGAAAACCGTCGTGAGAAGATCGAAGAACGCCTGAATGAAATGACCGAATATCTTTTCTCCGAGTACGAGATGACACCGACCCAGGTTCCCGGACTCTCCGAAGAGATCACGGATAAAGAAAGCGAGCTTCATAAGATCATTAACCAGTTCCGCTCGCAGATCAAAGGCTTAGGACATGTCAATGTCGGTGCGATCGAGGAGTACAAAGAGGTTTCGGAGCGTTACGAATTCATGAAGACACAGCATGAAGACCTGACGAAATCCGAAGCGGCTCTGCATAAGATCATCGAAGAACTCGATGAGGGCATGCGTAAGCAGTTCAACGAACAGTTTGCCCTGATTCAGGTCGAGTTCGATAAAGTCTTCAAAGAACTGTTCGGAGGCGGTCACGCCAGACTCGAACTGGTCGAAGACCAGGATGTCATCGAAGCCGGCATCCGCATCATATCCCAGCCGCCGGGCAAAAAACTGCAGAACATGATGCAGCTGTCCGGTGGTGAGAAGGCATTGACCGCGATCTCGCTTTTGTTTGCGATCCAGAGCTTGAAGCCTTCACCGTTCTGTTTGCTCGATGAGATCGAAGCAGCGCTGGACGACTCGAACGTCGGACGTTTTGCGGAATATCTGCATAAACTGACCGAACATACACAGTTTATTTTGATCTCACACCGACGCGGTACCATGGTCTCCGCTGACCGCCTCTACGGCATTACGATGCAGGAAAAAGGCGTATCCGCACTCGTCAGTGTAAATCTGATCGAAAATGAACTCGATAACTAAGGAGCGATTATCATGGCTAAAAAAGGTTTGTTCCGCCGTCTGTTTGACGGATTATCCAAGACCCGTAGCAACATTCTGTCGAAACTGGACGGGCTTTTCTCCGGGAAGGATAAGATCAACGATGAGTTTTACGAGGAATTGGAGGAGATCCTGATCACTTCCGATATCGGCGTCCGCACGACGATGGACATCATCGAGCATCTGCAGGAGCAGGTGAACGAATTGGGGCTGAAGGCTCCCATGGAGTGCAGAGAACTCCTGATCAACGATATCCGCGAGAAGATGAATATCGGGGAGAATGCCTATGAATTCGAGGAGAAGACTTCGGTCGTTCTGGTCATCGGTGTGAACGGTGTCGGTAAGACGACATCCATCGGAAAGTTGGCTGCACAGTTAAAAGGCCAGGGTAAGAAGGTCATGCTCGCTGCGGCGGATACCTTCCGCGCCGGAGCTATTGACCAGCTCGGCGAGTGGGCGAACCGTGCCGGAGTGCCCATGGTCGCACAGCAGGAAGGTGCGGATCCGGGCGCTGTCGTATATGACGCGATCCAGTCGGCAAAATCCAAAAAGATCGATGTGCTCATCTGTGATACCGCAGGTCGTCTTCACAACAAGAAGAACCTGATGGATGAGTTAAATAAGATCAATCGTATCATTGATAAAGAATATCCGGAAGCATTCCGTGAGACGTTGATCGTTCTCGACGGTATGACCGGCCAAAACGCTTTGGTCCAGGCGAAGGAATTTACCGAGGTCGCAAAGATCACCGGCATTATCCTTACGAAGATGGACGGAACGGCAAAAGGCGGTATCGCCGTAGCGATCCAGTCGGAGCTCGGCGTTCCCGTGAAGTATATCGGTGTCGGTGAAGGCATCGAGGATCTCCAGAAGTTTGATTCCGAGGACTTTGTAAACGCGATGTTTACGACGCCGGAGTTCGAACCGGAGGAAGAAGAGACCATGGTTGGGTTTATTCCCGAATCCGAGCGTGCCGAGGCGGCTTCGGAGCCGGCGGAGACATCCGCAAACGTTCCTGCCGTTATTCCGGCCCAGGAAGAGACCGGACTTATATCCCTTGCAGATCTCGAAGAACTGTCCCTTATCTTCAAACAGAAGGCTTGGGGCATCGGAAGCGAAGTCTGGGAGGCCATGGTTTCGGCCGTTATCGAGGAGGAGATCGAAGATCCCGAGACCTTCGATTGGACCCCTTATATGTTTGAAGCTTAAACTGCGGAGGCATGATCATGAAAGAAGCACTTACGCTCGCTGCATTTGAAGAAGCGGCAGAGCAGGTAAAAAAAGTAACATTGGAAACAAAGCTGATGTACAGTGAGTACTTCAGCTCCATGAACGGAAACAAGGTCTATTTCAAACCGGAAAACATGCAGTATACCGGTGCGTATAAGGTGCGCGGCGCCTACTACAAGATCAGCACATTGACCGATGAAGAACGTTCAAAAGGACTGATCACCGCGAGCGCGGGTAACCATGCGCAGGGCGTGGCGTATGCGGCGAAAAAATACGGCTGCAAAGCCGTCATCGTAATGCCGACCACAACGCCCCTGATCAAGGTCAACCGTACGAAGAATTACGGAGCAGAGGTCATCCTCTATGGGGATGTTTATGACGAGGCCTGTGCTTATGCGATGAAGCTGGCGGAAGAAAACGGTTATGTTTTCATTCACCCGTTCAATGACCTGCAGGTCGCTACGGGTCAGGGAACCATTGCCATGGAGATCATCATGGAACTGCCTACGGTCGATGCGATCTTGGTTCCGATCGGCGGCGGCGGTCTGTGCACCGGCGTGGCAACTCTGGCGAAGACGCTGAACCCGAAGATCAAGATCATCGGTGTCGAGCCCGCGGGTGCAAACTGCATGCAGGAATCCGTGAAGGAAGGAAAAGTCGTTACGCTTCCCACGGTCAATACGATCGCTGACGGTACTGCAGTCAAAACCCCCGGAGACAAACTGTTCCCTTATATCGAGAAATATGTAGATGAGATCATTACGATCGATGACGAGGAACTCATTGTTTGCTTCCTGGACATGATCGAGAACCACAAGATGGTCGTTGAGAACTCCGGCCTGCTCTCCGTAGCGGCACTGAAGCACCTGCCTGCCGAAGGAAAGAAAGTCGTTTCTGTCCTGAGCGGCGGTAACATGGACGTGATCACGATGTCTACGGTGGTTCAGCAGGGTCTGATCCAGCGCAGCCGTATCTTTACGGTATCCGTTTTGCTTCCGGATAAGCCCGGCCAGCTCTTGGGCGTTGCGGAAGTGATTGCCCGTCTGCGGGGCAATGTCATCCGTCTGGAGCACAACCAGTTCGTATCCATTAACCGTAACAATGCCGTAGAACTTCGCATAACAGTCGAAGCCGACGGCCCCGATCACAAAGAACAGATTCTGAAAGCACTCGACGAGGGCGGCTATCGTCCCAAAGTCGTAAGAGCTATGTTGTGATAGGTCAGATTTTCCGTTCTATCACGTGGCGGTCACAATGTGATCCCTCACCTTTGTTTCATAAGAACTTAAAAACCGTGCGGCTTCACCCCTCACGGTTTTTTTAACAATTTGTATCATTTTTTGAATTATACTTGTAAGAATTGGCATATTAATCGTACTTAGATTATGTAGACCCGTTGATGAAAGCGATATGTCAGGAGGTTATTTTTTGACTTGCATCACAGGGACCCTACGCTTAAAAGGAGCACAAAATGATGCAGGATGACAGGATCATCGATTTGTATTTTCAAAGAGATGAACGGGCTCTTTATGAGACATCTGAAAAATACGGGAACTACTGCCGGACGATCGCGCGAAATATTCTCCGGGATGAAGAGAACGTTAACGAATGTTTCAATGACACGCTGTACTGCAGTTGGAATACCATTCCTCCGACGAAACCGAACTCTTTAAAACTATTCCTGGGTAAGATTACACGAAATCTTTCGCTGAAAAGCATTGAAAAGAAATTTGCCGCAAAGCGCGGCGGAGGCGAAGCCGGCGCTCCGATCGATGAACTTGCGGACTGCCTGGCCGATGCTAATCAGGCCAATCCGGAGAGGATCGTAGAAGATATGGTGATCCGGGAAGTTCTGGAACAGTTCCTAAAGGATATGACTCCTCAGAACCGTCGCATGTTTGTGCGGCGGTATTGGTATTGCAGTTCGATCAAGGAGATCGCCGTTGCATTTGACATGACTGAGTCCAATGTTTCGACCAACCTGTCCCGAATTCGCGGTAAATTGAAGGATGCACTTATGAAAGCGGGGATCACATTATGAGTAAACGAGAAAACCAATTCCGCTTAATGTCTCAGATCGGAGGCATCCCTGATAAGTTTATCGAAGAGGCTGAATATAACAAGGCCGAACTGAAACGACTGAAACAACATGGCGGCTTCGCGGAAACGAACTCCGTTAAACGATCGAAGCCGGTCGATATTACGACGATGATCCATTCCGATGGGGTCATCGAGAAAGATCCTTTTGAAGAGGAAGTCGTAAAGGATGACAAAGATAAGAACAAAATAATTATGATTATACGAGTTTCCGTGGCGGCAACTCTGGTTGCTGCGGCCGTTCTTTTGTTTGTTTTTCTCTGGGCTCCGGAAGACAAAAAGGATGTGATCGGGACCTCGGAATCCACAGAGGAAATGACGACTACGGAAGAAGAAACCACCGGAGGCAGCACGCGTCCGGAGGAAGACACAGCCGAAGCAATCGTGCAATCGGAAGATAGCTTGGAAGAAACTTCCGGTTCGCCGGAAACGATTCCTCCGGAGGATACATTGCCCGCAGAAGACACGCTGCCGGTGGAAACGGAGGAAAACACTTTGCCGGTCAATGCAACCTCTGAATTTGACCAAACTACGTATGAAGGCTCCCCGACGAGTGAGGAAACGGTATATACGACCGCTTCCGAAGAGGAAGGAACTGCTTCGGTTACTACGACTCGGGCTGCGGAAACTACGCCTACGACATCTTTGATCGAAAATGAAACATATACTGAAACCGATACAACAAATGAACCGACGACTCTGACGTCTGAACTTACGACACAGGCCGAAGTTCCTACAACGGAGGCAGCGCCGACGCAGCCGGAGGTTCCTACGACGGAGGAAGCACCGACACAGTCGGAGGTTCCTACGACCGAGGAAGCAACGACGCAGGCCCAGGTTCCTACGACGGAGGAAGCAACGACGCAGGCAGAGGTTCCGACAACGGAAGAAGCAACTACGGCGCAGCCGGAAGTTCCTACGACCGAGGCGGCGCCGACACAGGCCGAAGTTCCGACAACGGAAGAAGCAACTACGGAAGAGGTTCCTACGACGCAGGAGCCTACTACAGAGGAAGTTACAGAAGCACCGCTCACCTGTAAAGAAACCGGTGATCATACGTTCGTGCTTTCCTCCGAGAAGGATTCAACCTGCAGTGAGGAAGGACAACGGGTATATATATGCTCGGGATGCGGGGAGCTGAAGTATGAAACAATTGCCAAGAAAGAACATGATCTCAATCTCTTAACGACGCAGGCTTCAACTTGTGTAGATGCGGGTAAAAACATATATGTATGTTCTGCCTGCGGAGCAGTTGAAACGGAAACCTTACCTCTGGCTGCGCATAAATATGCCTGGATTGTAATAACGGAACCCACATGCAATTCCGAAGGTCGGAGAGATTATACCTGTACCGTATGCGGCAAAACTACGAACAGTGCTACCATGGATAAAGTACCGCATTCGTATGTGCTTACAACTACAATTGATGAAGCCACCTGCACGGGATGGGGAGAAGGAATCTACACGTGCCGCCAATGCGGAGATGTGATAAAGAAAAACATCCCTCCTTTAGGTCATTCTTATGTAAACGCGATATGTACACGCTGTGGGCATTCAGCTGACCATGGTATCGAGTTGCCGGATGATGAATGATAGGGAATTTAAAAAAACCGCGGTTTGTCAAGAAAAAACACTTGACAAACCGCACAACCTCATGTATGATTACAAAGTCGAGCTTCGATCGGCAGGTCCGGGCTCGGCTTTTGACATGTGTTGATGCAGTTTGGGGGAGAGGATCATGGAAGAGATTTTCAAGCAAACCTTGCTGTATGATTTTTACGGCGAACTACTTACGGAGCATCAGAAGTCCGTTTATGAAGATTTCATTTTCCAGGATCTGTCCTTAAGCGAGATCGCCTCCCTGCGGGGCATCAGCCGTCAGGGTGTGTTTGATCTGCTTCACCGGATCAACAAAAGCCTTGAGAATTACGAAGAAAAGCTTCATCTGGTCGAACGCTTCCTCGCGCTGAAAAAGGACGTTACAAAGATCGAAGCAGAAGTAGAAAGATTGAAAGAAACCGATCCCGATGCAGATGTGTCGGCGATGGAACAGGTCATTCACCATATGCGTGAGATGATATAAGGAGGTTTCCATGGCATTTGAAGGATTGACATCCAAACTCCAGAGCGTTTTCAAAAATCTCCGG
>ONPC01000036.1 GCA_900319565.1 uncultured Eubacteriales bacterium
TAGTATCAAGATAGGATTTTAGCTCTTCAGGATTCGTAAAATCCTCTTCGTAAGCGACTATAACGCGAATCCTTTCACTACGTAGTTTCGGATCGTGCGAAACCCATGGTATCTTCCACTCATGTTTCTTTACCTGTCCGATTTCATCATCTATATTCCTTCTTTCACTAAATTCACACCGAGTGAAATATGCATCAAATGTTGTTTCGTAAAGATCAGCGTATAACGTGTAATATTCATCTTCTTTTTGTTGCCAGGAGTCATAATCCCGCCAATACTCCTCCTCGTCCTCATAGTCGTCCGGATTCGGCTCAGGACCGTTTCTGTGTCTCTCATCTGTGACCTCGACGACCTTGTATACTCCCTTTCCGTTCAGATCCGGAAAGCCCGATATTATCTCGGCATATATCACCGGTTCCTCATGATTGATCCAAGTTATAAACGCAGGAGCTTCGAAATATGAGTAGTCTGATGCGAAAGAAAAGTCCGGTCTCAAACTCCACAGCAGGAACTCATATAAAGCAAATGTACTAATCTTTGCCATTGCGCTCTCCGATGGTCGATAACCCTCAGCATTGGCAAAGCCCGGCACATAATAGGGGTAAGTCAAATAATAAAGTTTGTCGAAGTCATTTTTACTTTGTATATATCTTCTGTCTTCCTCCGTCAGGTCACTCGCAAGCAAAACTTTGTGTAGCGTACCCCATCCATTGATCTGTTTCTCGCCCGTCGCTATATTCTCTTCATAAAAGATATTATTCATAATGATCTCCGGATGCAGATACCAGTCCCGGTAGTTCTCCAGGATCAGGCGACGAGTCAGATCCCCGCTTTCTACCGCTTCCTGAAGCAGGTCATAGTGCGTAGTCCTGGACAGCCATACACGCTCCAGCAGACGGTTTATGGTAAAATCTTCCAGCACAACGCGGATCCGGTTATCCTCCACGGTATAGTTCACCGGCTGGATCTCGTTTACCAGTACGATCTCGTACAGAGGCATATCGACGGTCCATTCCAAGTGGCCAATGTGCTCGTTAAAGCAGTTTTTCAATTGCTTCAGATCAAAGCCGATGGTCCGCTCATAGGCCAGGTTGTGCTTCGTTGAGTAGGTATAGGATACCCCGGTATTATCACCGGCCGAAACGCTCAGTGTCACCTCGCCATCAGGCGCCGCCGTTTCCACTCCGCCGACAGTCTTCACGCGCAGCGAGCCCATGTCGATCCCCGACGAGATCTTCGGCAGGGCAAAAGTGATCTCAGCGTCCTCCGCGCCCTTATTTTGCAGAAGCAGTTCCGTATAGACCCGGTTGGTCTGTGTATTGACATTGACCGTGACAGACAGGACCGAAATGTCCTTCCGCTCCGCGGTCGCGGTCTCCACCGCGCCGATTTGGATCGGCGGCAGACTGAGCCACACCATCAGCAATACCAAACAAACGATAAAAACTTTCTTCATAACTCTCCTCCGTGACAGTGCGGGACTTGCGACACGCACGCGATCCCATTTCCTCTCGTCTGCATTATAAAACAGCGGAAAGACCTCTTTCAAGGCTTTCCGCTGAGATTTAAAATTCCTGTAACAAACTTTAATACGATCGTAACACCCGGTAATACTTTTGTAAAACACTCCGGAATCTTTTACGGTTTAAGATCGATCCACATAGTGGGGCAGATAGTCAAACTTTCATTGACAGAGGTACCGAAGTCGTTCGATCTCCTTATCAAATCCTCAGTTCACTGACAGCGAATATAACCGCTCTCCCTGAAATGATCACCCGGTTGTCTCTGAGCTCGCAGGTCATCTCGCCTCCGCGCTTTGATGCCTGATACGCTTTGAGACTGCTTTTGCCCAGACGCTTTATCCAATACGGTGTTACTATGCAGTGCACAGAACCCGTAACCGGATCCTCATTGACACTGAGTTTAGGTACGAAGAAACGCGAAACACAGTCATAGTCTTTTCCGGGCGCAGTAACGCCGACACCCAGACCATCCAGTAGCTTCACCTTATCGAAGTCAGGTTGCATATTCCGAATGATGTCTTCATCTTCATAAACCAGAAGCAGGTCACGGTCAATGTATGCCTCTTTGGGAGTCACTCCCATGGCAGCTGTCATCTCATCCGTGACCGGCACCCGGTTCAGGCTATACACCGGGAAATCCATCTCTATACCGTCGCCGCGTCTCCCGGTAAACAAGTCCCCGCTCAGCGTGTGGAACACGATCCGATCGGCATCGTTCTCGTAATATATAAAGAGCACATATGCCGTCGCCAGTGTCGCATGTCCGCATAAGTTGATCTCACCACCAGGCGTAAACCATCTCAGGTCGTATCCTTCCGCTGCTTTAACGGCAAATGCGGTTTCCGATAAGTTGTTCTCCGCAGCGATATCCATCATCTGTTTTTCCGGCAGCCATGCATCCAGGATGCATACCGCTGCTTGATTTCCATGGAATACTACGTCTGTAAATGCATCTACGATATATTGTTTCATACTTTCTCCTCCATAAGACCCGACTATAGTATCTGACACAGTCTCTGCAATGCATCGGATATTTCCCGAAGTCTTCCATGTACCTCACGGCAGATCTCCGTACGCCAAAACGCGAACTGTAACAATTCATCCCGGTTCTCCAGTTCCGTCAGGAGATATTCCTTATAACCGTAGCAACTGCGCGCCAGCTGGAACAGGTATACATAAGGCATCGCTTCCAGATCCCGCCGGGTAAGATTTGCGTATTTCATGTATTCCCTGACATAGGCCACAAAATCCTCCAGGTCCAGGGGACTTCCGCCCTTGCATGCACCGGAAGACTGCATGTACGACCTCATGATCTCCCATACGGCGGGGATGCATGCAGCAGACGCAAAGTCTATGACCGCTTTGATCTTGGAGCCACTGCATATCAACTGACAGTCCATATAATCCCCATGGGACGGTGTATATGTAATGCCTTTATAGTATGCTTTCAGACCCGTCAATGATATGTTCAGTTCCTTCTTGTAGAGAAGGTCACCGCGTATTCTCTCACGGTCCGGGACGTCCTGCTTTTTATCCAAGGCTGCCAGGAGCTCATTGCATTTTCCGGAGGCTTCTTCCGCTGAATATTTTTCCGCCCACTCCGGAGTCATACTCATCTTCATCGGATATTCTCTGAGGCAGTTGTGTAATTCCCCGAGATAACGCGCACACTCCGGGAGGAGTTCGTGCGGCAGGGCATTCATATAGGTTTCCCCTTCAATAAACTCCTGAACGCCGACCCTATGACCGCCAAACTCCGTATGGTACTTTCCCGAGGCCGTCTTTACGAAAGCGGCCGTCGGAAAGCCGCGGGCAATGAGAAACGACACCAGTTTTCCTTCCGAATCAACATCCTCCGGCGTAAACCAGCTCTGATACTCTTTCAGGAAGAACTCGCCTTCCCGGCAATGAATCCGGAAGCAATTTGCGGTTCCCTGCGATAAACGCGTTTCTTCTATGAGATGAAGTCCGTATTCACTAAGCAAAAGACGTTCCATATTCTCTTTGCTTAAGGCTGTTTTTTCTAGAGCCATTCCCTTCCCTCCGGTGATCAATGAAGCTTTATTTCATCTTATACCTCTCCGTTTCGATTACGTTTAAGCCCGTCTCGCATCCGCAGCACTCCTGCGGTGATGATCAATAAACTCGCAACCAGCGTCAAAATGAACTGGGCCAAGGGCGACCCCCGAAATAAGCCATTTGTCGGCTCATTTACCTCCGCGACGTAAACAAATATATCCCAAACGAGCATTAAGCCCCCGACACAAAAGTGCCGGATACCCCTGCTCTTCTTATCGAATATAAGATCCAGTATCACAAACAGAACCACCGGTATCGCGATCACCCATCCCCAAATGGGCAGATCGAATCCCGGCAGATCGATCCGGGCGTGTCCCGAAGTAACGATCCAGCCAACAATACCATAAAACGACATCACGAGGCCAATGATCACGAAGAAATTACTGATCCACCGGATATTTTCCTGAACTTCTTCTGTCTTACCTCCTCTAAACATAGATTACCTCCATTTCAGTAAACCCTGGGAGATACCCTATCTGATTCGGCCCATCCGGCACGCTCCGAAGGATCGCCTCATAGGTTGCAAATGTTCCTATCAGAAACAGTTCCATTATACCCTCAATTCCACCTGATTACAAGGTAAATCATTTCAGATACTTGCCAGGTTCCGCCCAGATCCACCATTTGCTCGTAGTAGCTGTTCATGGTTCTCGGTGCGTTAAACAAACCAAACAAGCGGTGAACATATTACACTTCTTTTACAGCCTGTTTCAATTGTATTAAAGTTTGTTACAGTAGTTTTATACTTGACTTCAAACGCTTGATTCCACTATCTCTATCTGCTAGAGTGTAGATGGATCGAGAAAAACAAGATCACAAAAGTGTAGTGGTATATTAAACTTGTAACACCCCTGCCTAATAGAATATAATGTCTATTAGGAGGACGTACAAGCCATGCGACAGAGTTTTACTGATGAGACCCGTAAAAGGGTCGTATGCGAGCATATCCGCGATGGTAGGACCATCGCCAGTCTCGCTGCTGAATACGGCGTATCCACTGCCACAATCTCCAACTGGGTGCGCTCGTACCGTGAAGAATGCCAAACGAATGATTCCGAAAAATCACAACTGGAGCTGATGGAAGAAATCCGAAAACTGCGCCAGGAGAAAACCGAGCTGGAAAAGGAGAACCAGTTCCTAAAAAAAGCAGCGGCATTCTTTGCGAAGGAGATCGATTAGTGGCATATCGATTCATTGATGAACACCGGGGAGAGTTCGGGCTTCGCTGGTTACTCGCTCATATGGGCATCTGCGTGAACGCTTACTTCAACTACCTTAAGCAGCGGAAAGCAGAGTATAAAACCCAAAGAGAAGAGGTATTCGATGAGATCAAAACGGTCTACCACGAAGTCGACGGGATCATAGGCCATCGCTCCATGCGTGTGTTTCTGGAAAGAAAAGGGATCCGTCTGAGCAAGACGACCATTCATAAATACATGAATAAGATCCTGCATCTGCAATGCATCTGTCGTCGCAGGAAACCGGGCTACAGAAAAGGCCATGCCCATAAAGTATTCCCGAACCTTCTAGGCCAAAACTTCGTAGTTGAACAGCCCAACAGGATCTGGTGTACGGATTTCACCTATCTTTTTCTTCAAAATGGGGCTGTTCGATACAACTGCACGATCATCGATCTGTATGATCGAAGCGTCGTTGCAAGCGTTAATGATCGATGGATGACAAGCGATCTTGCAATCCGGGCTGTCAATAAAGCATTGGCCTGTACCGGGTGTGACGCGACGAAACTGATTCTGCATTCGGATCAGGGTTCTCAGTTCACATCGCTCGAGTTTGTACTTTACTGTAAGGAGCTTGGAATCACGCAAAGCATGAGCCATGCCGGATGCCCTTATGATAATGCTCCCATGGAGCGTTATTACAATACACTGAAAGCGGAGTTGATCTATCAGCATTATTTCGAAGCCGCTGAGGCTTTGGATCATGCTGTTTCGGAATACGCTTACTACTGATACAACCAGGTTCGTCCGCACACTTATAACGGATACAAAACTCCGTTCGAGAAGCGGTTCGGTTTGGAATAATTAGGTAGTGGTGTTACAAAAACGCTTGACCACTACACTGTCAAGGATGAATTCGATTATGAAGTAAAGGTGATCAAGCACAGGCATAACTTTGTCATATACAAATGCCTTGATTGTGGAGCA
>ONPC01000087.1 GCA_900319565.1 uncultured Eubacteriales bacterium
CGGCTCAGGCGCTTGCGTCAATGGCTCAGGGGCCTGTGTCGGCGGTTCCGACACTATAGTAGTTTCTTCGGTCAGCGGTTCTGTTTCTCCTTCCGAAGCGTTCTCCGTAGGATCGGTGTTGTTTTCCTTTGAAGTTTCTTCCGTACCTACGACGGTTTCGTCCGGCACGGTTTCCGTCGAAACCGCTTCAGTCTCCCCTTCAAGAGAGTTTGGGGCCTGCACCGTCTCGCCGCTTTGCTCCGTTGTTGAAGTCGGATCCTGCGCGGAAGGATCCGCCGGATCATCTTTCTTCGCACATGCGAAAAGGCCCATGCACAGACATGCACAGGCAAAAAACAAAAGAAGCGCTTTAATTCTTGAAACTGTCTTATCCATAAATTTTTACTGGGATCTGCGTTTGTAGATCACCAAGATGTCTCCGTTTTTTATAACACTGGATCCGTTCGGTATCTGCAGTTTTCCTTTTCTTTGGATCGTCAGGATGAGTTCCTTACGGGATATATCCAGCTCGCGGAGCTCATGGCCCACCCAAGGGTGGTTATCCTTTATGCGCACCTCACGCAAATTCAGATCCGTGGATTCGGTCGTGGCCCGTTTTGCCGCGATGACCAATTTATCCTCCGGCAGGAGCACGACGTCCGGTTCCGGAGCGATCTCCTGATCCTTACGGAGGATCACCAGCAGCAGAAGCTGCGGAGGGAACACGATGTCCTTCAGTTTTTGGTTGCACCAGGGATGCGTCGGATAAACATTGGCCGTGACGAAACGAAGCGGATGTTCCTCCGTCGTCGCGAGCGCCTTAAAACGCGTGTACTGCTCGACGAAACCTGCGGAAATAATACCGGTAGGGATGGCGACCATGCCGACGCCCAGAAACGATATAACGATGCCCATGACCTTTCCGAGCAGGGTGATCGGGTAGATGTCACCGTATCCCACCGTAAGCAGTGTGGATGTGGACCACCAGATACCGGAAAATGCATTTTTGAACGCTTCCGGCTGCGCCTCGTGCTCGAGGCTGTACATGCACAGTGATGAAGCGACCATCAGGATCAGGATCAGCGACATCGAGGACAGAAGCTGGTTTTTCTTCTCTGTGAGAACCGCAGTGATGACATTGAACGCGTCATACTGGGAGTTGATCCGAAACAGCCGGAAGATGCGGATCACACGGAATATACGGAAAGCAACCACGCCTGCCGGGAACACGATCGGCAGAAAATACGGGAAAAACGTCAGGAAATCGATGATCCCGTAAAACGAAAAGAAAAATTTGATTGCGGCTGCGACCGGTTTTTTATCCGGGTACAGGTACCGTGCCGTCCATAGCCGAAGTACATATTCGATCGTGAATATGGCGATCGTAATGCCCTCGATGGTGTCTAAAACACCTGCGTACGGCTCAGATTCATCAAACGTGGAAAACAACGTGACGAACAGGTTGACCGCGATCACTATAACGATAAAATAGTCAAACGCACGGCTGACCCAGTCGGTCCTGTGGCCGATCTGGATCGTATCAAACACCCTTTTTCTTCTTCGTTCCATGCTGCTTTCCATGGGATACTCCTTTTTAAAATACACTAAATGATACTACGGATCGATCCGTTCTTTTCGAGGCTTGTATCATATGAAGTTTGTCCAAACGTGAGTCTCTTTTTCGGGCAGACCGTATTCTTTCTTTCCGAGGTCAATGCTTTTCATCAGGAAGGCTATGTTGCGTGCCAGTACGCGTACGGTCTGCAGGCCTTCGGCGTCCTGCGCTGCTTCGCCCGGTGCGCCGCCGTGCACGCTGTTCCAGTACTGGCTCGACGCCACCGGCATACCGCTGATGGTAAAATACTTATTCAGTTCGTCATACGTCGCCGAGCAACCGCCACGGCGCGCCACAACGACCGAAGCTCCGACCTTCATGGTCAGATCGGCGTGATTGCTGTAGAACAAACGATCCAGGCACGCGATCAGCGTAGCATTGGCCGATGCATAGTAGACCGGGCTCGCTACCACCAAACCGTCACACTCTGCCAGTTTCGGAGCGATCTCATTCACCGCGTCATCAAAAACGCAGCGGCCGGTCCTTCCGCAAGTTCCACAGGATATACAGCCGCGGATGTCCTTGTTTCCGAGCACGATCGTCTCGACCTCGATACCCTCCGCAGCAAACACCTGCTCCATCTCCTTCAGTGCGAGTGCTGTATTACCATTCGCCTTCGGGCTTCCGTTCAACATCAAAACCTTCATCGTCGTAACCTCCCCGTGTGGCTATATTCCTTGAGATCCGAGCCACACCATCATGGTTTCATTATATACGATGCATACGTTTTTTTCAAGTTGTACAGCAAAACGCCGCCGGGGAGCCCCGACGGCGTTTAATGTGTTTCATTATCCGAACAGTTTCCGGAAGAAGCCTTTCTTTTCTTCATCTTGGATCACTTCGATCCCGTTCACGGTATAACCGGTTTCTTCGATCGTAGCCTTGATCAGATCCGTATCCGGCTCCTCTTTGGAAAAGATCACCGTCTTTTTATCCTTATGGGAAGATGTGACCTTATCGACTTTAAGATTGTTGCGGATCGCGTCATTGACATGACTTTCACACATGCCACACATCATCCCATCCACAGAGACAACAGTTTTATACATAGTTACAATTCCTTTCTGAACGATCGGTATGTCATCGATCTCCCATAAGTATAGCACAGTTGTCTCTTGCTAACAAGAGGGTGATGTATTACTTCTGCAGATTCAGTATTATTTCAGAGCATCCGTCATGGTCTTTACGAAATCCTTCACATAGGTCGCCGCGTCGCGACCATGGTCCCCGATGATGCGGACGATCGCCGAGCCGACAATGGCACCGTCGGAAACCGCTGCCATGCGGGCCGCCTGCTCGGGCGTCGAAATGCCGAAGCCAACCGCGCAGGGAACCTTCGCGTTCTTGCGGACCTGCTCCACGATCGCGGAGATGTCGGTCTTGATCTCGCTGCGGGTACCGGTAACGCCGAGGCTCGAAACGACATAGAGGAAACCTTCGGCCTCCGATGCGATCATCGCGATGCGATCCTCGGAAGTCGGCGCGATCAGGGAAATGAAATCGATGCCATGCGCGCGGCAGATCGGAGCGAACTCCTCCTTCTCCTCGAAAGGAACGTCCGGGAGGATGATTCCATCGATTCCTACTTCCACGCATCGTTTCACGAAGCGCTCCGTTCCGTAGGAAAAGACCACATTGGCATAGGTCATGAATACCAGCGGAACTTTCACATCGGTTCGCAGGTCTTTCACGAATTCAAAAATCTTATCGGTGGTCACCCCACCCGAAAGCGCACGTACATTGGCCGCCTGAATCACGGGGCCTTCCGCGGTCGGATCCGAAAACGGGATGCCCAGTTCGATCAGGTCCGCCCCCGCTTCCTCCATGGCACGGACGATGCGGCCCGTGGTCTCGAGGTCGGGATCGCCGCAGGTGACGAACGGGATAAATGCTTTATGTCCGGCAAATGCCTGAGAGATCCTACTCATAGATGTCCTCCCCTCTGTAGCGGGCAATAGCCGCCACGTCCTTATCGCCACGTCCGGAGATCGTGACCACGATGATCTGATCCGGATCCATCGAAGGCGCGATCTTGATCGCATGCGCTACCGCATGCGCGGATTCGATCGCCGGGATAATGCCTTCTGTGCGGGACAGATATTCAAACGCCTGCACGGCTTCTTCGTCCGTGATCGCGACATATTCCGCGCGGCCGATGTCATGCAGATAGGCATGTTCCGGTCCGATACCCGGGTAATCCAGGCCGGCACTGATCGAGTATACCGGCGCGATCTGCCCGTATTCGTCCTGGCAGAAGTAACTCTTCATGCCGTGGAAGATGCCGAGCTTACCGGTGTTTAAGGTCGCCGCCGTCTCGAAGGTGTCGATGCCGCGGCCGGCAGCCTCACAACCGATGAGGCGGACCGAAGGATCATTGATAAAGTTATAAAACGTTCCGATCGCGTTGGAGCCGCCGCCGACGCAGGCCATGACCGCATCCGGAAGTCTGCCTTCCAGCTCAAGCATCTGCTCCTTTATCTCCTTCGAGATGACCGCCTGGAAATCGCGGACGATCGTCGGGAACGGGTGCGGGCCCATGACAGAGCCCAGGCAGTAGTGGGTATCATCGATGCGGCGCGTCCACTCACGCATGGCCTCGCTTACCGCGTCCTTCAGGGTCGCAGTACCGGTTTTTACGGGGATGACCTCGGCTCCCAGAAGGCGCATACGATATACGTTCAGCGCCTGGCGCTTGGTATCCTCTTCGCCCATGAAAACGACGCATTCCATGCCCATCAGGGCCGCTGCGGTCGCTGTAGCAACACCATGCTGGCCGGCGCCGGTCTCCGCGATCAGACGGGTCTTACCCATCTTCTTCGCCAGGAGTGCCTGACCCAGCACGTTATTGATCTTATGCGAACCGGTGTGGTTTAAGTCCTCGCGCTTCAGATAGATCTTTGCGCCGCCTAAGTCTTTCGTCATCTTCTCAGCATAGTACAGAAGTGACGGACGGCCTGCATATTCGTTCAAAAGTTTTGTGAGTTCCCGATTAAACTCGGGATCGTTTTTATAGTGATCGTACGCTTTTTCCAGTTCGATCACCGCATTCATCAGGGTCTCGGGGATGTACTGGCCGCCGTGGACTCCGAATCTTCCTTTGCTTTTACTTTCCATTGGTTCTACCTCTTCTTCTCATGTCCCGTCTGCGTCCGCTTCACGCACCCAGCCGATGAATGTCCTTACCTTCTCCGGATCCTTGAAACCGTCGGTCTCTACGCCGGAACTCACATCCACGCCGTACGGTTCGAAACGTTTGATCGCTTTCGAGATATTGTCCGGTGACAGGCCACCCGCCATAAAGTACGGATGGGGAAATCCTTCCAGAAGCGCCCAGTCGAAGGTCTGGCCGGTTCCGCCGGTACCATTGTCCAAAAGGACGTAGTCGGCGGGGCTTTCCTTTGCCGCCTTAAGGACCTCCTCGTTCTCAACGCGGAAGGCTTTGATGACCGGAAGACCGGTCCGTTTCTTTACCTCGCGAATGAAGTCCGCATCCTCGCTGCCATGCAGCTGAATGACATCGATCACGTCGTTTCCAGCGATCTCACAGATATGGTGCATATCCTGGTTCTGAAATACGCCGACGGTCTGAACGTAGGTCTTTAACTGCGAGCGAAGTTCGATGGCTTCCTTCAGCGAGATATAGCGACGGCTCGTCGGGACGAACATAAAGCCTACGTAATCCGGCAGGTACCGGTTCGCGACTTCGATGTCCTCCATACGACGCACGCCGCATATTTTGATCTTCGTCATGGTTTACCTCTTCTCTTTCATTTCGGCCAGAAGTGCCCGTTTATCTTTCGCCCGCATCAGCATCTCCCCGATCAGGACACCGTCCGCGCCGATCTCGCGCAGGAGTCTGGCGTCCGAAGCCGCGGAAACGCCGCTCTCGGCCACGTAGAGGCAGTTTTCGGGTATAAGACGGCGCAACTTACGTGCGTTATCAAAATCGACGGAGAAATCCTTTAAATTGCGGTTATTGACCCCGATGATCTTCGCGCCCGCCGCGATCGCGCTTTCAATCTCCTTTTCGTCGTGTGTCTCCACCAGGGCATCCAGTCCCAGCTGCTCACAGATGGCCAGATCGGCGGCGATCGTTTCGGTGTCCAGAAGCGAGCAGATCAGAAGGACTGCGTCCGCGCCCATGAGCTTCGCCTGGTAGATCTGGTACGGATCCACCACGAAATCCTTGCGGATCATGGGCAGGCCGACCGTTTTACGTACCTCGCAGAAGATGTCATCCGAGCCCAGGAACCACTTCGGCTCCGTCAGGCAGCTGATCGCATCCGCGCCTGCAGCCTCGTACTCTCTCGCGATCGAAAGGTAGGGGAAGTCCTCGGAAATGATGCCCTTCGAGGGCGATGCCTTCTTCACCTCACAGATGAAGGACAGGCCCGGCTTTGCGATGGCCGTGGCAAACCGGTGTTCGCCCTTCTTCATCGCCAAGGCCGCCGCCTTCACTTCCTCAAACGAAGCTTCCTTCTGATCCAGCGCCACACGCTCTTTCGCGTACGCCGCGATGGTATCTAAAATGGTATTCATCAGCGATTGCTCTCCGTAATAAACTGCTCCAGTTTCTCATAGGCTTTTCC
>ONPC01000034.1 GCA_900319565.1 uncultured Eubacteriales bacterium
AGCCTTTATGAATTGTATATGGAACTCAGGCCTTCGCAGTGTGTCGAATGCCTTGAAATACGATCTGCGGCGGGCATTGAACGAGCTGTAGAAAAACACCTCGAATGAAAAGAAGAATAAGGGTCAAAAACCGATCATCCGAGATCGGTTTTTGCGCTCGGTGAGGGCGTTTTCGCGGCAGGCGGGAGCCTGTCGCTGTCAGGAAAACGGCCGAACTCGATGCGCGTGCCCGCAATTCTTCTTTGAATGAGAGGCATGTTTTTCACAGCGCAGTGAACTAACCGCAGCCGATCGTATTCAAGGCAGATTCGTAATACTTCGGACAGGTCTGAGTTCACGAAATAAAACATCAGGGCTGTCTGAATACGACAGCCCCTCATAGTTTATATGCAGCAATTACTTTGCCACGATGTTGATGATCCTGCCGGGCACATAAATTTCTTTGATGATATTGCCGGTCAGTTTCGATCCGAGCGCTTCTTTACCTGCGGCGATCGCCGTATCCTTATCGCAATCCTTAGCGATGTTGATGGTCGTACGGGTCTTACCGTTGATCTGTACTGCGATCTCCACGGTGTTTTCTACGGTCTTCGCTTCATCGTACTCCGGCCATGCGTTCTGATACAGACGCTTTTCGAAGCCGCAGACCTCCCAGAGTTCCTCGGTAATGTGAGGAGCTACCGGGTTCAGCAACTGAAGCAGGGTCCTAAACTCGCCGCGGGTCACCTTCTCCGCCTTGAAGAAATCATTGACCAGAGCCATCATGGCCGCGATCGCCGTGTTATACTTCAGCGACTCGTAGTCGGAAGAAACCTTCTTGATGGTCTGATGAACCTTCGTCATCATCTCGGGTGAATATTCGTCACCGTCTACCAGGGAATCCTGAAGCTTCCAGACACGCTCGAGGAAACGACGGCAACCCTTAACGCCCTCCTGTGACCAGGAAGCCGCCAGATCGAAGGCGCCGATGAACATCTCGTACGTACGCAGGGTGTCCGCGCCGAACTCGTTGATGATGTCGTCCGGATTTACTACGTTTCCGCGGGACTTACTCATCTTCTCGCCGTTGGAACCCAGGATCATACCGTGAGAGGTACGCTTCTGATAGGGCTCGGGGCACGGAACGACCTTCTGGTCGTAGAGGAACTTATGCCAGAAACGGCTGTACAGAAGGTGCAGCGTGGTATGCTCCATACCGCCGTTGTACGAGTCGACCGGGAGCCAGTACTTGAGGGCTTCCGGGGATGCCAGCGCTTCGTTGTTGGTCGGGTCGGTGTAGCGCAGATAGTACCAGGAAGAACCTGCCCACTGGGGCATGGTGTCGGTCTCGCGCTTTGCAGGGCCGCCGCAGCACGGGCAGGTGGTCTGCACCCAGTCCGTCATGGCAGCAAGCGGTGACTCGCCGTTGTCAGTCGGCATGTAGCTCTCTACCTCCGGCAGTTCGAGCGGAAGCTCGCTCTCCGGAATCGGAACGTAGCCGCACTTATCGCATTTTACGATCGGGATGGGCTCGCCCCAATAACGCTGACGGGAGAATACCCAGTCACGCAACTTGTAATTTCTCTTCGAATGGCCGATGCCTTCCTTCGTCAGGAACTCGATGATGGCCTTCTTCGCTTCGGCAACTTCCATGCCGTTTAAGAAACCGGAATTCACCATGGTTCCGGTCGCAACATCGGTAAATGCAGCGTTCTGAACATCGCCGCCGGCTACGACCTCGATGATGGGCAGGTCGAACTTCTTCGCGAACTCCCAGTCTCTCTCGTCGTGTGCGGGAACGGCCATGATGGCGCCGGTTCCGTAACTCATAAGTACATAGTCGGAGATCCAGATCGGGATCTCTTTTCCATTGACCGGATTGATGGCCTTGATGCCGTCCAAAAGTACACCGGTCTTATCCTTCGCCAGCTCGGTACGCTCGAAATCGGATTTACGCGCCGCCATCTCGCGGTACGCCAGGATCTGATCCATGTTCTTGATCTCGTCCTTGAACTTATCGATGTACGGATGCTCAGGCGACAGAACCATATAAGTCGCGCCGAACAGGGTATCCGGACGCGTGGTATAGATGCGGAGAGTCTCCTCCTTACCTGCGAGTTTGAACTCGACCTCGGCGCCCTCGGAACGGCCGATCCAGTTCTTCTGGGAGACTTTTACCTTCTCGATGTAGTCAACGAGGGACAGATCATCGATCAGCTTATCCGCGTACTCGGTGATCTTCAGCATCCACTGGCTCTGCATCTTCCGGATAACGGGGCTACCGCAACGCTCACAAACGCCGTTAACGACCTCTTCGTTCGCCAGACCGACTTTACAGGAAGTACAGAAGTTGATGGGCATCTCGGTCTTGTAAGCAAGTCCTGCCTTAAACAGTTTCAGGAAGATCCACTGGGTCCACTTATAGTAGTTCGGATCGGTCGTGTTTACCTCGCGGTCCCAGTCGAAGGAATAGCCGATCGACTTCAGCTGCTCCTTGAAGTGTGCCACGTTGTTCTTCGTAACGATCCTCGGGTGAATGTGGTTTTTGATCGCATAGTTTTCGGTGGGCAGACCGAATGCATCCCAGCCCATGGGATACAGTACGTTGTAGCCCTGCATGCGGCGCTTTCTCGCTACGATGTCGAGTGCAGTGTACGGACGCGGGTGTCCTACGTGAAGGCCCTGGCCCGACGGATACGGGAATTCGACCAAAGCATAGTACTTCGGCTTCGTGTAATCGGTCGTAGCAGCAAATGCTTTCTCATCCTCCCAGATTTTTTGCCATTTCCCCTCGATATTCTTCGGAGAATAGAGCTCGCTCATATTTGTGTCCTCCTGTTTTTGGCTCTTGCTTTTTTAATGCCTAAGGAAGCACTGACCATATCAGTGCTTCCTTATATCGTTTCGGCTGTATTGCCGTATTATTCATCCACGCTGTAGTTCGGCGCCTCTTTGGTAATGTGAATGTCATGCGGATGACTCTCACGAAGAGATGCTGCCGAGATCTTGATGAACTGTGCTTTTTCGATCAGATCTGGGATGGTCGGGCATCCGCAGTATCCCATACCGGAACGAAGTCCGCCCATGAGCTGGAATACTGTGTCCTCTACGAGACCCTTATATGCTACGCGGCCTTCAACGCCTTCGGGAACCAGTTTCTTCGCATCTGCCTGGAAGTAACGATCCTTCGAACCGTTCTCCATGGCTGCGA
>ONPC01000124.1 GCA_900319565.1 uncultured Eubacteriales bacterium
AACTGTACGCGGTGCAGACGCCGCAGGGGTTTGCGACCGAGCTGCTGACGCGGGCGTACGGTGCGATGGAGGCACAGAGGGAGCAGGCGCCGGAGGCTTTCGCCGCGCAGGAGCGGAGCATCACGGACGATGCGAGCGTGGTGGAACGCTACACCGACCATCCGGTGTTCCTGGCGCTGGGCGATCCGACGAACCGCAAGGTGACGCTTGCAGAGGATCTGGAATATGCAGAGTACATCCTGACGAAGCGGGCTTAGTTTTTCAGGCCGATCAGGATGTGAAATATATAGTGGCCTGTGGCAGCGCGGCTGTCGAAAGGCTCGAAAGGAAGGTGTTTGCCATGGGCGAACGAATGACACAGGAGGACATCCGTAAGATACAGGAGGAGATCGACTACCGCAAGCTGGTGGTGCGCAAGGAAGCCATCGCGGCGGTGCAGGAGGCGCGCGCGCACGGGGACTTGAGTGAAAATTTCGAGTACCATGCGGCGAAGAAGGATAAGAACCAGAATGAGAGCCGCATCCGCTATCTGGAGCGCCTCATTGCGAACGCGCAGATCATAGAGGATCGCGCGCCGGCGGACGTGGCCGGCATGGACCGTACGGTGACGCTGTATTTCGAGGATGACGACGAGGAGGAGACCATTACCCTCGTGACGTCCATCCGGGGCAATTCTTCGAAGGGCCTGATCAGCATCGAGTCGCCCATCGGAAAGGCCCTCGTAGGCCACCGCGTAGGCGACCGCGTTCTGGTGCAGGTCGACGAACGCGTATCCTACTATGTCGTGATCCGCGCGATCGGCATGGCGGACGAAAACCAGGCCATCCGCAAGTATTGATGTGACACCGGGGACCGTCCCCACTGTCACGAAGAGGAGGTTTACTATGGGGTTTTACAAGAATTTTGAACTGGCGACGTATTTCATCGCGCACGGGACGAAAGAGGCGGACCGGGAGCGGCTGGAGCAGGAGATCGCTTTCTTCGAGAAGCATTTGCATCTGGATCGGGTATATCTGGAGCCGTACCGCGGCGGGGATTTCGCCACGGAGGCGCAGGTGCGCATGGTCAAGGAAGTGTTTGAGGCCCACGGGATCCGCGTGGCGGGTGGCATTACCTCTTGCGCGCCGCAGCCGGAGGGAACGAAGAAAAAGGCTCGCCTGTTCGACACGATCTGCTACAACGATAAGGCCATGACCGACCGGCTGTCGGAGGCGGCAGCGCTTTGCGGTCGTGTGTTTGACGAGTTCATCATCGATGATTTTTTCTTCACGAACTGTACGTGTGAGGATTGCCGGCGGGAGAAGGATGCGTTCAATGCAGAGCACGGCCTCACGGACGGCAGCTGGCAGAACTACCGTGTGGCGAAGCTCTATCAGGCTTCAAAGGACTTCATCGTCGGACCGGCGAAGCGGGAGAACCCAGACTGCCGCGTGATCATCAAATATCCGAACTGGATGGAGTCGTATCAGGAGACCGGCTACGATCCGGCCTCGCAGAAGGAGATCTTCGACGGCATCTACACCGGCACCGAGACGCGCGACCCGAGGCACACCGACCAGCATTTGCCGCGGTATCTGTCGTTTTCGCTGATGCGTTACATGGAGGCGATGCTTCCGGGCGGCAACGGCGGCGGGTGGTTCGATCCGTACGACTGTCCGCTGGTGGAGCAGTACCTGGAGCAGGCCTACCTGACCGCGTTTTCCAAGCCGCGCGAGCTCATGATGTTCTGCTTCCAGAGTTTGTATGACAATTTGTGCATCCCGACGCTGGGATTTATGCTGGATAAGCTGGACGCGCTGCTTTCACATCTGGGCGACAGCATTGGCACGCCCTGTTACATTCCGAATGCGTCGCAGGGGGAGGATAACATCCAGGATTTCCTGGGTATGCACGGCTTCCCGATCCTTCCGGTGCCGCAGTTTCCGGAAAATGCGAAACGCGTTCTGCTCACGGCATCGTCCGCGTACGATCCGGACATTATGGAGAAGACCGAGCGCTTTGTGGTCGCCGGCGGCAAGGCGATCGTGACGCCGGGCTTCGTGAAGGCGACGCTGGATCGCGGGCTGAAGGGGATGACTTCGATTCGCGACGGCGGACGCAGGATCCGCACGGATCGTTTCTCCACTGCCGAACGGTGGGACGGTGTGCGTGACTTAATGTCTGAGAAGCCACTCGAGTTTTCCGTACTCGAACTGCGCAACAACGCGACCTGGGGCGCGCTGTGTAAGGCGGTGGTCGAAGAGGAGAGTTATTCGCTCCTGCTTCGCGACACCTACGGCGACGGCGAGTTGGTGACGCTGAACCTGCCGGATGCGTTCGGACAGATCAAATATCTGCCGGAGCGGATCCTGATGCTCATGCGGCGGGAAATGTCCCCGGAGATCTATTTGGAAGGCGGCCCGCAGGTCAGTCTGTTTCTCTATGACAACGATACCTTCGTTCTGTACCCGTACAACGACCGGTTCACGCAAGATCAGGACATGCTGCTGCATATCGTGGGCAATGTTAAGCTTGAAGACGTGGAGAGCGGACATAAATTCGATCCGCTGTATGTTACACGCGGAGAGTCGGTATTCTCGCTGCGCATGCATGTCGGAAAATGGCAGGCCTACCGGATCTGCCGCGACTAAATATATTCTTCGGCGAACAAATCCGGCTGATTTGACGGATTTGTTCGCCAGAAAGGCTCGAAACAGCGCCCGGATGAAATATTACATACTTCAAATGAAAAAAACAGTTGACAACCGTCCGCAAGTAGGATATAATGTCACTTGCGTCAAAGATACCGCGCACATGATCCGCCGGGGTGTGGCTCAGTTTGGCTAGAGCACCTGGTTTGGGACCAGGGGGTCGCAGGTTCGAATCCTGTCACCCCGATGAAACGTTTGCGGGTGTAGTTCAATGGTAGAACACTAGCCTTCCAAGCTAGATACGTGGGTTCGATTCCCATCACCCGCTTTTGCGGTATCAGACAGGTGGGAGCTGTCCCGGTTATATAGGGGTGGCTTTTTTCATAAAGATCGCAGACGCATACTTATGGTGGGTATAGCACAGCTGGTTAGCGCGTCAGATTGTGGTTCTGAAGGTCCAGGGTTCGAATCCCTGTACCCACCCTGTTTTGATCTTGATGGTCAGGATCAAAACTTCGAGCAAGTTAACGGTTCGATATTATATCGACCCTTTTTCTGACGGTGAGGCGATTTCGCCGTTTTTTACTGTCTTAGGATGGTACGTAAAGGGCTATCGCCAAGGGGTAAGGCACAAGATTTTGATTCTTGCATTCGCTGGTTCAAATCCAGCTAGCCCTGTTCGGGTGGTTTTCATGAACGCCCGTTGAATGAATTTGGGGCACTAGCTCAGTCGGTAGAGCACTTGACTTTTAATCAAGTTGTCGCGGGTTCGATTCCCGCGTGCCTCATGCCATTTAAAAAGCCTTCAAATCCTTGTATTTCAAGGGCTTGAAGGCTTTTTTGTGTGCTTGTATCAGTGTGATGCGTTCGTTCCGTATTTTGCGGCAACGGCTTCTTTGCATACATTCAGGATGGTCTCCAGATCATCGCCCGCGAGCAGAAAGCCGCTCTTGTGGCAGAAACGAAGGCCGGGACGGCCGGAGATCGCGACGAGTTCGGCATCGGAGTGACCGTACCATTCGGAAGGAAACTCACAACGGTGCGTGCCCGCCTCGATATCGAGGTCAATGGCCTGCGCATTATAGCCGCCGCGTGTGGACGGGTAGACAACGAAGTCGATGTCGGCTGTGATAAAATTCTTCCAGGGCATGTGGGTCGGAAGAATCAGGATGTGATCCTGTGCCTGGCGCAGGGCTTCCTCGACGTGCTCTTTTGCTCGCTCCATGCTCTCATAGCGTTTGATAGCGCGTTCCAGGACCTGCTTCGCTAACTCGACGGCTTCAGGAAATCCGCTGTTTACCGGGGCCGAAACGTCCCAGGCGGGGTTGAAGTAGTCGATGGCGTCGGCGAGCGCATTCGGCACGCCGGTATTGTCCGAAAGATCCAGCGGCTGGATAAAGTCTTTATCGAATTCCTTCCACATGGAGGGGAGCAGCCGGGCGCCGAAAGCCTCCCAGAGCAGGCCGAAGGCCGCGTAAGGGATGCCGTTTTCACGCACACGGCGGTCTGCCTGATGGTGGTCGAAAACTCCCAGGCCGATGTCATAAACGATGCCGTCGAAATCCTTCGGCGGCGTCATGCCACGTTCATAGGTGTATTCAGGGTTTAAGATCAAAAGCAGGGCGGTGGAAAAAACATCGTCCGCGTGGAATTTGCCGCCGTGGGTGAAACCCTTCGACGGGATAGCGATTGCATCTTGCATATAAGTACCTCGTATTTTGAAATCATCTCAAATGGCGCGCAAGCGCCGGCAGATGCTTAGATTGTAGCATAATTGCCCATTAAAATCAATGTGAGCGCTCCATCCTTCGCCGTTCCCGCCCAACTTCATTGGGCTTCACGGCTCATGATGGGCGTTCGCCATATGCCCGAAACCGCTCGTAAACGGCGTTTTCCGGTCACATGGCTCACTGCTTGCTGCACCTTGAAATTTGTCGCGTAAAATGCTATGATTAAATATTGAGGGAGTATCTACCGAAACTTGGTTTTTTCAGGGGGAATTATGGGAGAGAAGAAAGAGAGAAACATATGGCTGACGATCGTGCTCATACTGTTTACGTGTCTGATCGTTGAGTTTGCCCTTTCGTTTCTGAAATATCATTATGTGATCTTCGGCACGCGAAAGGAGTATTCGCTGCTGGAGGCGCAGACGACCAATACGAACCATTTTGTGATTCATGTCCGCGAGGGCCTGGAATGGAAGGATAACATGCTGTATGTCTCGAAGGACGGCGGCACGCTGATCTTCCAGGGCGAGATCGAGGGCCTGCATTCGCTGACCTTTTCGACGCTCGATACGAAGAAAGACGGCAACGTTTACGCTTCGGCGACGGTCTCGATCGTAGAGAAAGATACGCCGCGGACCATCCATTCCATTTCGACCCAGACATTTCCGGTCATGGATACCCAGCAGGAGGTGGAACTGCTTCTGGGCGATCACAGCGACCTGAAAGTGGTCCAGATCACATTTGCCAAATCGACCGACGACTATCTGGTCGGCAATCTCGTGCTCAACGGCGCGGATCTCCATCTGTTCCATTTCGGGCGTTTCCTGTTCCTGTTCGTGCTCGTCATGGGCATCTACATCATCGGGAAAATGCGCCTCTGGGAGATCGTTTTCGATCCCGACGACCGCACGCATCGCCTCGCATTTGTGGGCACCATGGTTTTCTGCCTGCTTCTGGTCATGTGGACGTATTTCTCCCTGTTGGGCCCGAAGGTGAAGGAAAAGATCGAATACCCGCTCACCAACGTGGCGGCCCAGCAGCCGTACGTTCAGCAGTTTGATGCCCTGAAGAAGCACCGGCTGTCTCTGGATGTGGAGCCTTCGCCTGAACTGCTGGCGCTGGAGAACCCGTACGACCGCGGACAGCGCGACGGTGTTTCCGCCTTGTGGGACCGTGCGTTATACAACGGAAAATACTACTCGTACTTCGGCATAGCGCCGGTTATTTTCGTTTACTATCCGTACTACATGGTATTCCGAAGCGTGCCCCCTGCAGGCACGGTGATGACGCTGTACGCCCTCGCAGGTGTGGCCGCGCTCTTCGGTGTGATCTATGAATTGATCCGGGTATTTAAGATCCGGGCGAACCTCATCCTGCTTCTTCTGGGAAGCGTGGCGACGGTCTTTGCTTCGGGACTGCTGCTCATGCAGCGCGGCTGGTCGTCCGTATACTACATAGCGACCCTGTCCGGCGTGACCAGCCTTCTGATCTTTTTGTATGTGTCGCTGCGGGCGTGCCGTGCGCAGTCGAAGAAGGTAGCGGCGTTTTTATTCGCTCTGTCGGGCTTCTGCCTGCTGATCTCGGTCGCCTCCCGTGTGAGCGCGTCCCTGATCGGTATCGCACTTTGCATCCCGCTGTTCATCCATTACCTGAAGACGGAAACGGATTCAGACCGGAAACTCAACGCGTTTCTGTGCTTTTTCATCCCGACCCTGATCGGAGCAGCACTGGTATGCATCTTTAACTTCGCACGTTTCGGCAGTCCGTTCGAGTTCGGTACATCCTACCAGCTGACTGTCAGTGATATCAGCCGGAACCATTTTTCACTCAACCGCGTTTTGCCGGCGCTGTATCACTATTTCCTGCACCCTGTGAAGGTGACTTTGGACTTCCCGTTTGTGCAGATCATGAGTTCGAAACTGAACGACTACGGCTACTATGTCTATGTCGACAGCAACTTCGGACTGTTTAACTTTCCGCTCGTTGCGATCTCGTTCTTTGCGTTCCTTCTGCGCCGCATTCGCCGTAAGCAGATCCAAAACGGGGCGGACATCAGCTCGGCGGGCGGTGATATCGTCGATATCCGCATGCGTCACGTTCTGTATGTGACCGGCGTGGTGACATCGCTGTTTCTGGCCATCCTGGACTTCAGCGTGGGCGGCGTCATCTGGCGCTACACCTTTGATTTTGCGGTCGTCCTGGGCATCATCGGCCTCTTCGTTTTACTCGAAGCGCATGAGGGCCTCTCGGTATTCGGCGAGGCCATGCAGAAGGCGGTCATGGCCGTCGCGACGTGCGTCTTTCTGATCACGATCTTCGTCGGGTTCATGCTTTTAGTGAACCAGTACAACGGAAACTTCGTGGCTTACCCCGCGTCGTATTGGATGAAACTGAAAGATTTCTTTGTTTTCTGGTAGGTAACTATGTTTGATATGGTGGAATTGATCGCCCCGTGCCATTTCGGCCTGGAGGCGATCCTGAAAAACGAGATCACGGATCTCGGATATGAGATCACACAGGTCGAAGACGGGCGCGTGACGTTTCGCTGCCCGGTGGCCGGTGTGGCCAGGGCCAATATCTTCCTGCGCACCGCAGAGCGTGTTCTGTGGAAGGTCGGAAGCTTCCCGGTGGAGACCTTTGACATGCTGTTTGAGTGCACGAAGGCGCTGCCGTGGGAGGAATACCTTCCGGCCGATGCAAAGTTCTGGGTGACAAAAGCATCGTCCGTGAAGAGCAAACTGACTGCGACGGTGACCATCCAGTCCGTGATGAAGAAGGCCATGGTCGAACGTATGAAGGAGAAACTGCGGGTGACGGAGCTTCCGGAAACGGGAGCGGAGTACCCGGTCCGAGTCTTTTTGATGAAGGACATGGCGACAGTGGCGCTGGAAACGAGCGGCGAGCCGCTGCATAAGCGCGGCTACCGGCAGCTGACGGCGCGTGCGCCCATCTCCGAAACGCTGGCGGCGGCGCTTCTGAAGCTGACGCCCTGGCGCCCCGGACGTGTGCTCATGGATCCGTTCTGCGGCAGCGGTACCTTCCTGATCGAGGCTGCAATGATGGCGGCCGACATGGCGCCGGGCATGAACCGCGAGTTTACCGCGGAGACCTGGAAGAACCTGGTGAACCGGCGCGCCTGGTACGACGCGGCCAATGAGGCTTCCGACCGTCTGAAAGAGGATGTGCCGGAAGGGCTTCTGATCGGCTGTGACATCGATAAAGAGGTTCTGAAGCTGGCGCTTGGAAATGCCCGCGCGGCCGGTGTAGAAAAACAGATCAAACTGATCCGCCGCGACGTTGCGGACATGAAGCATCCCGCTTCGTACGGCTTTGTCGTGACGAACCCGCCGTACGGCGTGCGTCTCGAGGAGCAGGCGGCTCTGCCCGCTCTGTATAAAAGCTTTGCGGATGCATTTAAGCGTCTGGACTGTTGGTCCGCCTATGTGATCACGCCGTTTGAGGGGATCGAGGAGGCCTTTGGCCGCCCGGCGGCGAAAAAGCGCAAGATCTACAACGGTATGCTGCGCACAGACTTTTATTCATTTCCCGGTCCCAGCCCGGTGTTTCGAAAGGAATTGGCATGAGAACGATATTATTTGCGACTTCAAATGAAGGGAAACTGCGGGAGATCCGCATGATCCTGCAGGATCCGGATGTGCGTGTTGTTTCACTGAAGGAAGCGGGCCTTTCGGGCGTTGAGATCGTAGAGGATGGTTCGACGTTCGAGGAAAATGCGCAGATCAAAGTGGACACCCTGCGCGCCTACATCGAGGAACAGAACGTAGAGGAACTGAAAGACGCGATCATTCTGGCGGATGACTCCGGTCTGGTCGTGGACTATATAAACGGCGAGCCGGGCATCTATTCGGCCCGCTACCTGGGCGAGGATACCTCGTACGATGTGAAGAATTCGGTCATCATCGAGCGCCTGGCGAATGCGAAGGACGACGCGCGCAGCGCGCGTTTCGTCTGCGCCATCGCGGCGTATTTTCCTGCGATGGGCCAGAAGAAGGAGCGACGTGTGACGACATTCGGCATCATGGAGGGACGTATCGCCCAGAAGCCTGCAGGCTCGGGCGGCTTCGGCTACGATCCGATCCTGTACCTGCCGGCATATGAGAAGACCAGCGCGGAGCTGACGGCGGAGGAGAAAAACGCGATCAGTCACCGCGGAAAGGCGCTGCGCGCCATGAAAAAGATGATCGAGGAAAGATGGGCATAAGCGATGGAAGTAACGGAAAAAACCCGGATCATGATCGTGTCGGATACGCACCGGGCACATGGAAATCTGAAGCGCGCCCTGGACGCGGAGGGGCACATTGACCTGCTGATTCACTTAGGCGACTCCGAGGGGAAGGCCGGCGAGATCCTGGACATGATCGACTGCCCGCTCGAGATCGTCGCGGGGAACTGCGATTCGGCCTTTTCGGATCTGAGCCGCGAGAAGGAGATCCGCATCGGGCGCTACAACGTCCTGCTGACCCACGGGCACATGTACCGCGTGTCGCTGAGCCTGGAGTACATCCTGCAGGATGCACGCGGCATGGGCATGGACATCGTGCTGTTCGGGCACACGCACCGGCCGGTCGTGGAAAACAAAAACGGCGTGATCGCCGTGAACCCGGGAAGCATCTCGTACCCGCGCCAGGAGAACCGCAAGCCGTCGTACGCCATGATGGAATTCGACCGGCTGGGAGACCCGTTCTTCACGATCAAATATCTGGATGTATAGGACGCGCCTGCGAAAACAGGCGAGAGCATTATGGTGCGGCGACCGCATCGAATATTAATACAACAAGAGGTAGAACTACTATGATCAATCAGACCTACAAGGCGATGCTGCAGAACAAGTCGGTCATTCGCCAGATGAGTGAATATGCTACGAAGCGGAAGCTGGAGATCGGAGCGGAAAATGTCTTCGATTTCAGCCTGGGCAATCCCAGCGTGCCCTGCCCCGAAGACTATACAAAGAAGACGATCGAGCTACTGGAAACGCGCGATCCGATGACCCTGCACGGCTACAGCCCGTCGCTGACGCTGCCGCAGGTGCGTCAGGCCGTAGCAGACAGCCTGAATAAGCGGTTTGACATGGACTACAAGATGGACCACATCTTCATGACCAGCGGCGCCGCCGGAGCCATTGCCCATGCGGTGCGCGCGGTGACGAAGCCCGGCGATGAGGTGCTGACGTTCGCCCCGTTCTTCCCGGAGTACCATCCGTACGTGGATCAGACCGGCGCTGTCCTGAAGGTCGTTCCGGCGAACACCGCCGACTTCCAGATCAATGTCGACGCCTTCGTTTCGATGCTGAATGAGAAGACGGCGGCCGTGCTGATCAATACGCCGAACAACCCTTCCGGCATCGTGTACTCGGAGGAGACCCTGCGCACGCTGGCTGACATCCTGCGCGCGAAGCAGGAGGAATACGGCCACGAGATCTTCCTGATCAGCGACGAGCCGTACCGCGAAATCCAGTTCGACGGACGCAAGCCGCTCTATGTGAGCAAATTCTATGACAACACCATCAGCTGCTATTCGTTCTCGAAGAGCCTGAGCCTGCCGGGCGAACGTATCGGTTATGTGGCGGTGAACCCGCGCGCGGTCGATGCGGAGTATATCGTGCCCATGTGCGGCCAGATCAGCCGCGGCATCGGACACAACTGCCCTTCGTCCCTGATCCAGCTGGGCGTCGCGGAGGTCCTCGATGAGACCAGCGACCTCTCGGTTTACGAGACGAATATGAACCTTTTGTATGATAAGCTGACCGAACTCGGCTTCACCGTGGTGCGTCCGGGCGGAACCTTCTACATCTTCCCGAAGGCACTTGAGGACGACTCCGTTGCCTTCTGTCAGAAAGCATTGTCCCTGGACCTGGTACTGGTGCCCGGCGACAGTTTCGGCTGCCCCGGCTACTTCCGGATTGCGTACTGCGTAGACACCGACATGGTAAAACGCAGCCTGCCGAAGTTCGAGCAGCTGGCTGCGCTGTATCAGAAGTGATCGAAAATGCCGGAATTCCACCCTTTGTTACGAAGCGTAACAGGGTGGTTACAGTTCGTCTCTTGCATGTCACGGGAGACAGACCCTATGATGAAAATGAAAAATTCATCGCGCTTGGCGCAAGGAGGTCCTTATCATGACATTTGGAGAAAAACTAAAGGAAGCCAGAAAACAGGCAGGTTTATCACAGGAGCAGTTTGCGGAAAAAATGTGCGTGTCCCGTTCGGCCATAGCTAAATGGGAGAGCGACAAAGGAATGCCGGATATCAATAATCTGAAGGCGATGGCGCAGCTCCTCGGAGTCAGTGTCGATTATCTTCTGGCAGACGATGATCTGCTGGAAATTCATGAAATGAAGGAACCGATCACACTCGCTTCGTTTGAAAAATCCGGCAAATGCAGAAGCAAGAAGGATGCAGCCTGCTACGAAAAGTACAAAACGGCGGATGCGATCTACCCGCTGATTCGCTACAAGAAGATGGGCGCGCTGGCGCGGGTCATGGATTTCATCACGCGGCCGGGCATCCATAATGCTCTGGATCAGATCGAGAACACGGCCGCGTATTATTTGGTCGAAACCGGCGGCAAACAACTGTTCGTCCGGGTGACGCAGGATTTCCTGGCGACGAGCGAACTGGCCGTAAAGGTAGATCCGAAGCGCTTTGAAGTCGGCGAGTATCTTTTCAAAAAGGCGACCTACCAACTGATCTGAAGTCACTGTCCCCCCGGGGCCTTGCAAAGGCCCCGGGGGGTTTTGCATTTCCTTGGTCCCGCTCCCGACGGTTTTCTGTGCCATGATGCGATCGTCGGCGGGCGGTTCCCTTCGCGGTGAAAAACGATCCGCTCCTGTCTATGCCGGAGCTCGGGTTCCCTTTTCGATTACGGCCGTTTTCCTGATAGCACCGGGTTCCCACCCGGTGCGAAAACGACCTCAGCGACAGCAAAAAGCGGTCTCGGAAACCGCTTTTTGCCCCGGCTCCGGCATTTCCATGAGCGGGTTTTTCATGCGCTCGCTCACATGCCCGCCTTGTGATCGCAAACATGTCACATCCGCCGGAATCGCGGCCCGCCGCGTTTTCACACCTCCGGGGCCCAGGCGAGGTCCCGGGGACTCTGTGTAGAGGTGTCCTCCCCCGAAAATGCAAAACCCCCGGGGCCAGATCTGGCCCCGGGGGTTCGCGCGTGTATTTACATCAGGTAGGCCGCGACGAAGAGGGCCGCGGAGTTCCAGTAGATGGCGATTTCGTTCAAGGAGTAGCAGCGGGAGTCGTCCACGTAGCAGTCCATGGGAGCGATCCGGCCCTGCTGCTCTAAGAGGGATTTTGCGGTCGGATCGCGGAAGGTGCAGTTCGCACCGCCGGCGACGAAACCGGGGATCATCTCCTCGATGTCATCCGCGACCGTGGGACGGTTGTGCGGATCCTTCAGGGAGTTTGCGCCGTGACCGGAAACATAGGAAAAATTGAGGGTGTTGCGCCCCAGAAGGTAGTCCAGACAGTCGAACGCGCAGAGGCGGTATTCCTCCTCGCCGGTGAGCAGGTGGGCTGCGACGGCGAACATGCCGTGGTTCATCAGGGACAGGTTGCTGCCCCAGGTGTAGTCCTCACGCGACATGGGAACGTCGAAGGAGGAAGCCTCACGAAGATTCAGGGCGGCGTCCGCGTTGTGCATCAGGTAGCGTTTCGCCATATCGAAGCAGACGTGACCAAACACGGTCTCGGAGTCGGGGCAAAACAGGACGGAAAGCAAAGCCATGCCGCCGGCCTGATGCCAGCCGAAGGAGTCCTTCTTAACGGTGAAGTCACACATGTTGCCGAAGAAACGGGCGCGGACCTGTTCCTCCATACGGTCGGCATCCTTCGGAAGTTCAGCGGTAAAAAAGCCGGTAGCCAGGGCGCGCAGGTATTCGGCGCCGGCCCAGAGACGCTGGTCGCGGTCTGTGGGGTGGCCGTATTCGCCGGTGCGGCAATCCTTCGGGTTGCGGAAGGGTATGAATTCCGGATGCTTCAGAAGGAAGTGCAGGCTCTTAAGTCCGGCCTTGAACAGCTTGCGGGCGTAAGGCTCGTCAAACGCGTGGTAAATGCGGGCCGCCTGCAGGGTGACCGCCGCAAACATGGCGACTGCCATGGAAGAAGACGGGTACAGGATCAGCGGGGAGTCATCCTCCTCGGGCATAATGATCGGTGCGTGGTTCGCGGTCGTCACTTTGTGGTAGACGCGGCCGTCGCTCAGTTGCATGCGCAGGAGCCAGTCCAGTTCGTAGCGTGCTTCGTTCAGAACATCGGGTGTCCCGTTTCCGGTCTCCGGGATATTGACCGTGAAATCGAATTTATTCGGGAACAGTTCGTAGGCATAGAGCATGTGGGAGACCGTGATGGCTCCGGGGGTGACATAGCGCCCGTAGTCGCCTGCGTCGTGCCAGCCGCCGTGAACGTCACGGGTTTTTGCCGTCGCCGGATCCTCACCGTAAGGGAGAGCCCGTGAGGTGTGGCAGGCAGCGTGCGTGAAGACACCGGCATATTTTTCGGTCAATGCACAGCCGCACCGCTGAAAGTAAAACATTTTCAGCAGGTCACCCGTGAGTGCGTCGTAGGAATGCTCCGCGATGGAAAAAACGGGAGACAGGTCTTTGCCGACCTTTAACCGATAGGTGCCCGGGACCGTGTAGTTGGTAAAATCGGCCTTGGACGACGCGATGCCGGCGTTTAGATCGACCGGGGATGCGGTCAGCATGCCTGTATAGCAGACGCCTCCGGTCTGGGCATCAACGAGAGAAAAAGGAACCGAATGATCTTCAGAAGTAATGATCGTCTTCGGACCCTGTGGCAGGAAACCGAGGAGATTAAAGAAAAAGCGGGTAGTCTGTTTCGACTGCTTTGAGGTAGTTTGCATAGCTTTCTTCCTCCGTATTTATGTTTTTATCCGGTAAAACCGAAATAGGCTTTCAACTGTTTCTATTATACCACACTCCGGAGCGGAAACAATGGCGAAACAAATATAAAAAATGTCGGAAAATCTTTGGATTCCCGTCCGCATTTTCCGTTCGTATACTTGACAAAATCTTTATAAAGTGTCTATAATAAAACTGTATGCGTATATCCTTTCGCAGATGTGTTTTTTCGATGCGTTTGCGGGCTGCATACAGGGAAGGTTTTTGTTTTCACGGGAAGCAAAAAAACAAGAAGTGTAAATACATAAAAGGAGAAGGAAACTATGACATGTAAGTTTTGCGGAAGTCCGCTTCCGGATGGAGCCATGATCTGTGACTTGTGCGGGAACAATCAAAAGGCATCCAAACCGGTCGATGCATTTTCGTTTGGAAGTTCTCAGCCTGCAGCGCAGAAGAAAGGGAAACCGGCAGATCGCTGGAACACCGGTCCCAGCGCTTCTATGGAGGGTGCGGGCACGGATGATTTCGTCCAGGTACAGCCCAAACGAAAGAAGGTCCATCGTTCATTTCCCGTAAAGAAGATCGTGATCACGCTGTTGGTGTTGGCTTTGGTGGCCGGCGCCGGCTTCGGAGCATGGTGGTTCATCACGAACCGCAGCGTAGACCAGAGTGAAGAAATCGTAGAGAGTTTCAAAAAGATCATTCGCGCGAAGAATGCGGAGTATTCATTAGTTGCAACGACTTCTGCTTTGGGACAGCAGGATATGAGCTCGATCGAAGGAGGCTATTCCTTCCTGGGCTCGGATAAACAGACCGTGATATGGATGTCCGGGAGTGGTGAGATATTCAGTGAGCTGTTAAAGAATCTGCCCGTTACAGATGAAACAGGGCCGGTCACGATCACGAACGTAACTACTCCGGAGGCTACCTACAGGATCCTGAAGACATCGGAGCGTTACTACAATCTGTATTTAAGTAAACCTGAAGATTTCCCGAACCGAAAGGTCGTTATGGTGGGAGATAAGTGCTTCGATATCGAGACGCTTCCGCAAACCGAGAATAAATACAAGGAATACGAGGAGTTGTTTGACGGAGATCTTCTGGATCAGATGGGTAAGGAACAGGATGATCCTGCTGAAGTCGCAGCACTGTCTCCGGAAGCAAAAAAGTATTATGACGCCGGAAAGAAACTGCAAAAGGATTTTACCGATCCGAGTTTCATCGAAAACGTCCTCAGAGCCAGACGCACAAAGTCAGGCAGCAAGATCATCTACGATTTTGATGCAGATATCCCGAAAATGATGGACATGATCTACGGGACCCTTAAGGATATTCTGCCGGCAGGTCAGTTGGGTAATATCAACAGCATGTCGCAGAAAGACTATGAGAAGGCGGGTATCAAACTGACCGGAAAACTGACCATCGAAGACGGTTGTCTCAGCATGGCAGTGGTGGAGTACGGTGTTGAGCCGATCATGAAGATCAACCTCAATATGCAGATCAAGAATCCGGGCCGCACGGATATCCCGGAAGATGTCAAGCAGATGGTGGACGCGATCAAAGCAAAGTGATCTTAAGTCGTTTCCGCATACACAAGGAGGAAAGGTATGACATGTAAATTTTGCGGTGCTGAATTGCCCGCGGGTGCATATAAGTGTGACATGTGCGGTCAGAATATCCGCGCAAAAAAGACAGCGACGGAAGGCGGCATGTTCGGAGATGTATTGATGACGGCTCCGACCGAGTATAAATCGGTTCCCATGAAGGAACCTTCCAAACTTCCGAAGATCATTGCGATCGTTGTAGCAGCCCTCGTGGTTATCGTGGGTGCCGTGATCGCGTTTATGATCTTCCTGAAGCCGAAGAAACCGGTGGATCAGTTCATTGACAGTTTCTTCAAGACCGGCGCTCTGGATTCCATGGAGTTTACGTATAAGACCATGGAAAACGGAGTTGAAGTCAAAACGACCGGTTATTACGAGTTTGACTCCAAGGAAAAAGAAGCTCGTTTGTTCCTGCTGGATGAGAAGCGTGAGAATATCAAGTTGTTTATCTTCACCCCGACCGGTTCCTATATCGTGAACCAGGTCGACAACAAAGTATATGCCGCGAAGAACGGCGGAAATTTCGAAGGCGACGAGTATGCCGTATACTTCGGAGACGCGAACTTCTATCTGCTGGAGAAAAATCAGAAGACCGGACCGGCCGCATACGATGCGATCATGGCCATGCGTAAGGACAATCACGACGATTTCTATGTAGCCGTTGCGAAACTTCTGGGACAGTATTCGAATGAGAACCTTCAGGAGGATAACGATAAGGCGGTCGCAGCCATCAAGACTGCGCTGGACACGATCAAAGCGGATCTGCGCGACACGGATAAGCAGAAGAGCATTTTCGGTTTTTCGTCGGATAATACGGTCGGACTGGATATCAAGTTTGAGCCGGATTTCACATCGATCCTGACGTACGGTCTGCAGGTTGTAGGCGGAGCTCTCGATGAGGAGATGAGTCAGAGCGTTCAGATGATCGCGGCTCTGGCGGCTCTGTCACCGACGAAGCCTTCGGTCGCTTTAAGCGTATCGCTCACCGGCGGAAAGATCTCGAACTGCTCGTTGTCGGTAACACAGGAGACTCCGGTCGTTACCTCGATCTCCATTCAGAACATGAATAAGACGGAGATTCCGGTGCGTGCAGATGAATTCTACAAAGCATACACAAAGAACAAATAAGTTCTTTCCGATCAATTAATAAGTTTTTTTGCGGCGTGGCCGTCGACCGAACGCTTAGGCTTCCGATCCCGGCCGCGCCAATTCGCCGAAAAGGCAAATGAAACAGAATGAGGACAAATGAGTTATGATTGAAATCAGATGGCATGGCCGCGGAGGACAGGGAGCCAAAACGGCGGCACTTTTACTGGCAGAGGTAGCGTTCAAGATCGGCAAGAACGCGCAGGGCTTCCCGGAGTACGGTCCGGAACGCATGGGTGCGCCGATCACCGCGTATGACCGCATCAGCGATACGCCGATCCGCGTTCATTCGAATATTTATGATCCCGACTACGTAGTTGTTGTGGATGAGAGCCTGATCGAGTCCATCGACGTTACCGCGGGACTTAAGGAAGACGGCGCAATCATCGTAAATACACAGAGAGATAAAGCCGAGGTCGAAGCGGAGATACGCCAAAAGGGCTACTTCGGACGGGTCTATACCATCGACGCAAGACATATTTCCATTCACACCCTGGGACGGTATTTCCCGAATTCTCCGATGCTCGCGGCGGTCGTAAAGGTCAGCGGTTTCATCGATGAGGATGTTTTCCTGGAGAATATGGAAGCATCGTATAAGCATAAATTCGCTAAGAAGCCGGAAGTGATCGAAGGCAACATGGAAGCACTTCGCATGGCGCTTCGGGAACTGAAATAATATAAGACGAAATAGATCTGGAGAGTATCGAAATCATGGATAAAAATATGACAGAAGCACAGAAGTTACATGTGAAATGTGCGTGGCAGGATCTGACGGAGGGGCTGACCATTACCGATTCGGCGAACTCCGTAGAGTTTGAGACCGGACTTTGGACGACTGTAAAACCGACCTTTCATCCGGAAAAATGTAAGCAGTGTCTGCTTTGCGCGCCGGCATGTCCGGACAGCTGCATTCCGGTAGTGGATTGCAAGCGCGGCGAGTTCGACCTGGCGCACTGCAAGGGCTGCGGCATTTGCGTAGCCTCCTGCCCGTTTGGAGCGATCACGATGGAGGTGGATGACTGATGGAAGACATGAAGAAACGCGTACAGCTTTCCGGTAACGAAGCAGTCGCTACGGCGTTGCGTCAGATCAATCCGGATGTATTCCCGGCATTTCCGATCACTCCGTCAACGGAGATCCCGCAGTATTTTTCTAACTACGTGGCCAATGGCCTGGTAGATACCGAGTTTATTCCCGTGGAGAGTGAGCACAGCTCGATGTCCGCAGCAGTCGGTGCATCTGCAGCCGGCGCGCGCAGCCTGACGGCGACGTCTTCCTGCGGTCTGGCCCTGATGTGGGAGGAACTCCACGTGGCGGCATCGAACCGCCTGCCGCTGGCACTGGCGCTGGTCTGCCGTGCATTGTCCGGTCCCATCAACATCAACTGCGACCATTCCGACAGCATGGGCGCACGCGACTGTGGCTGGCTGCAGATCTATGCAGAGGATAATCAGGAAGCCTACGACAACATGGTACAGGCATACCGCATTTCGGAGCATCCGGATGTGCGCCTGCCGATCATGATCTGCCAGGACGGTTTCATCACCAGCCACGCAGTCATGGACATGGAACTGCTTCCCGATAAGGTAGTTAAGGATTTCGTCGGCGAGTATGAGCCGGAGCGCTATCTGCTGAATGAAAACGGCACCATGGCGATCGGCCCGTACGCGATCACGGATTACTATATGGAGGCGCGCCGCGCCCAGGCACAGGGTATCCTGAATGCGAAGAAGGTGATCCTGGATGTGGCACGGGAGTTCGAGAAGATCTCCGGACGTAAGTACGGCCTCTTCGAAGAATATCGCATGGACGATGCCGAGTACGCGATGGTTCTGATCGGCTCCGCAGCCGGTACCGCAAAGGACGCGGTCGATAAGATGCGCGAGGCAGGAAAGAAAGTCGGACTCATTAAGATCCGCGTCTTCCGTCCGTTCCCGGCCGAAGAACTGGCCGCGGCGCTTTCGAAGGTGAAGGGCATCGCGATCATGGACCGCAGCGAGAGCTTTTCGAGCAACGGCGGTCCCATCGGAAGCGAGCTGACGCAGGCACTGTATCATGCGCGCTGCAAGGCATTTACCGTGAACTATATGTACGGCTTGGGCGGCCGTGACCTTCAGGTCATCCACGTAGAGGAGATCTTCGAGGAACTGATGGCGCTGGAAGCAAAAGGCGATCCGAAGGACAGTGTATCTTACCGTTATGTCGGACTGAGAGATATAGCGGATCCGGATCACAAGCAGATTTCATATTTGTGCAAGCCTGAGAATTCAGGACAGGCTTAAGCACACGGAGGATCGTTCGATGGGATATAATTTTAAGGAAACCATGAATAAAAAGGAGCGTTTTGCTCCCGGACACCGCATGTGCGCCGGTTGCGGCGGAGCGGTGTGCGTACGTAACGTGCTGCGCGGACTGCATGAGGAGGATCACGCGGTCATCGGCAATGCAACGGGCTGCCTGGAGGTATCCAGTTTCATGTACCCGTTCACAGCCTGGTCCGACAGCTATGTTCACAACGCATTTGAGAACGCCGGAGCGACGCTTAGCGGCGTGGAAGGCGCATATAAAGTATTAAAGCGTAAGGGAAAGATCGACGAGACGTTCAAGTTCATCACCTTTGGCGGTGACGGCGGTACTTACGATATCGGTCTGCAGTCATTGTCCGGAGCCATGGAGCGCGGACACGATCTGGTCTATGTCTGCTATGACAACGGCGCTTACATGAACACCGGTACACAGCGAAGCAGCGCGACTCCGCAGTTCGCGGATACGACCACGACCCCGGTCGGCTCGGTCAGCCACGGTAAGCCGCAGATCCGTAAGGACCTCGCTGCAGTCATTGCGGCCCACAACATTCCTTACGTAGCACAGACGACATTCGTGCGGAACTTCAAGGATCTGCACGTGAAGGCGGAGAAGGCGATCTACACACCCGGCGCCGCATTCCTGAACGTCCTGGCTCCCTGCCCGCGTGGCTGGGGCTACCCGACACAGGATCTGCTGAAGATCTGCCAGCTCGCCGTTGAGACGAACTATTGGCCGCTCTTCGAGGTCGTTGACGGCACCTGGATCTTAAATTACGAGCCGAAGAAGAAACTCCCGATCGAGGACTTCCTGCGGCCGCAGACCCGCTTCAAGCACCTGTTTAAGCCGGGCAATGAATATCTGATCGAGGCGTTCCAGAACGAAGTGGACCGCCGCTTTGAGGAATTGGTTAAACGTTGCTCATAAGCCGGATCTGACCCGGGTTTTTTGAGAGGTAAGCATATGAAGATGCGTTTTTGTACATATTGCGGAAGCATGCTGGATGAAAATACAGGTGTATGCCCGAAGTGTTTCGGCGGAATAGACGCGCCGAAGCAGGAGGGGCAGGCAGCTGACCTTACCGCTGTTCCCAAGGTCGACCTGGGGGACAGTCCGTTTGCATCTGCGCCATCTTCGATCCCGACGCTTACATTGGACCCTTTCGGAAACTCCGCAGTGTCCGGGGAAGGCTCCGGAATCCAACTGAATTTCGGCGATACATCCCCTCGGGAGGAAACTCCCACACCGCAGCTGGTCATGTCCGGAGCACCGGGCGGATCGGAAACGGGATCCGGGATCACGCTGTCGCTTGAGCCGAATATCTCTTTACGGGAGCCGGAGGCGACCGATACGGTGAAAACAGAAGCTGCTGCTTCGAATATAACTGCATCGGAACCTGCGGCGAGCACCGAAGCAGAGACGTCGAATGTGACTGAGACAAAAACGATACCGGAAGCGGAGACGACGGCCGAGAACCCCCTCGGGGTGCCCGAGACCGGACCGCTCGAATTTTCCAAAAAGAAAACGACGAAATTCGAAGAGATGGTCGCGAAGATCCAGGCAGATCAGGAGCGAATAAAACAAGAACACTACGCGCAGACGCAGCAGCAGTCACTGCAGCAACAATATAGGATGGCACAGCAGGCACATCAGCCGCAGGCCGTCCCGCAGCAATCCTTGCAGGAACAGTATGCGCAGGCGCAGCAGGCACATCAGCCACAGGCCGTCCCGCAGCAATCGCTGCAGGAACAGTACGCGCAGGCGAGACAGCAAGGTGTGATGCCGATGCAGGCTCCGCAGAATTCGTATTCGGATCCTGCGCCGACACCGATGGCTGCGCCGCCTTACGGTCAGCCGCGTCCGAACATGCCCGGGGCTCAATATGCGCAGCCGCAGGCAGCGCAGTACACGCAGGCACAGACGGCTCAGAATGCGCAGTATGGACAGCAGGCCCCGATGTATGGGCAGCAGATGCCTGGACAGCAGGGTGGTTCCTATGGACAGCCTTACGGTCAGCCGCAAAATGCGCAGTACGGACAGCAGGGCGCTCCGTATGGTCAGCCGCAGAATGCGCAGTACAGTCAGCAAAGCACCATGTATGGCCAGCCCTATAATCCGGCTCAGAACGGGGCATATTCCACCTCGTCGATGCCTGCCTATGGAATGCAGGGCGACATGGCGGCCGCTCCGGAAACAGCCCGGGAGTATATGCAAAGACCGGCCAGTTATGCGAACCCGGCCTACGTGGATCAGGAAGTGACCTATAATACACAGTATGGTCAGCCGGTCGATCCCCGTTTTTCCCAGACGGTCAATATGAATATGCAGTATAATCCGGCTCAGGCGCCTGTTTTATATCAGCAGCAGAACCTGGCTTACCAACAGCCGGGCGTTCCGATCGCATCGATCGAAAATAAAAACCGCGTAACGGCTGCCATTCTGGCCATTTTTCTGGGCAATTTCGGCGCTCATAAGTTCTATTTGAACCATCAGAGCGCGATTTGGTACGTTCTGATCTCGGTTCTGTCATGCGGTGTAGCCGCACCGATCGTGTGGATCGTATCCCTGATCGAAGGCATCGGCTATCTGGGTATGAGCGACGAAGAGTTTAAACAAAAGCTTTATGAAGAGTTTTTAAAAACGCAACAGTGATTAGTGGAGTGCCAGCACAGCCGGCTCCGGCCGTTCGATTTCGCTTGGCTGTGGCTTTGCATTTTTTTTCACAGCCCTTTGGCTCCAATCAACCCGCAGGCCGGCTGTAAGACAGCCGCCGCGTCTGGCGACGCTAAAAGCCTGCGGCTTAGGATTGTCGCCAAATGAAATCGCATAACCGTCCCGGCTTGTGCCAGCACAGCCGGCTCCGGCCATTCGATTTCGCTTGGCTGTGAAAAAAATAAAAAAACTACTTGCATTTCGTTGGGAAGTGTTGTATAATTACCTTCGTTGCAGTGCCTGACTGGTTTGAGCAGCCTGCGACGAAGACATATTGGGCTATAGCCAAGCGGTAAGGCATCGGATTCTGATTCCGACATTTCCAAGGTTCGAATCCTTGTAGCCCAGCACTTTGAACTGCCGGCCCGAAGGGACGGCAGTTTTTTGCACGAAGCTATGAGCCATGCGCTTGACGACGGCGCCGACCGTGAAAGCTGGCTTTCAAGCGGTCGGCGACGCCGTCAAGCATACGGCGAATGCCGTGACAGCGAGCGGGAGA
>ONPC01000180.1 GCA_900319565.1 uncultured Eubacteriales bacterium
AATGTTCCGAGCTCCGCTTCGGTCAGCTTTTTATACGTAATTTCCATACATTTTCCACCTTAGAATAACTCATCCAACAGGATGTAATACCGGATCTTCTCCCAATCTGGGATAAGCCCGAGTTTAGTAAACAGTTCATCCGGGTCAATACCCTCATATACCTTTCCATAATGGCCGTCAACGTTATGTTTGAGGCTTCGGTAGCCGAGAGCGATATCATACCATCGGTCCGCGATTCCGGCGTCTCCGAGGTCAATGAATCCACTCACCTTCCCGTCCTCGAAGAATACGTTTGGCAGGCAGAAATCGCCGTGTGCGAACACCGGGTCCGGCTCGGGTTTATGGTCATACAACCACTGCAGGAGCTCTTCCGGGTTCTTGAAGCCGCCCTCGCCATAAGTCTCCGGCTCGGCGTCATCAATGTCAACCAGGTTATGTTCGACACGGTACCTGGCCTCCTCGAGTTCTCCATCCAAATCAAAGGTCTTCGGGCAGTCCGAAATGTCAACGCTCCAAAGCATCTTAAGCGCTTCCGCAAGAAGCGTCACCAGCTCCTCAGGACGGTTTAAGTAGTATTCGTCCAGAGCCATGCGCCCCCGAACCTTACTCATCAAAAGGTACCGATAACCGTCCTTTACCTCGGTCGCGAGAACCTTCGGCACCGATAGTTTTCCGTCAAGCCACTGCATGACCTCAACCATCTTTGCAAACTTCGGCCGTTCCTGTTCTACCTTCAACACGAAGTCGTCGTAGATTCGCACCGGCGAGCCCGATTTTCCCAGATCGTTGGTATCGAACGCCCTGCCCTCTGTGAACCGCCGGATCGACTCCGGCAGTTTATTAAGTTCATTCATTTTCATTCACCCATTCTTAGCATAACCGCCCTTAATCGCGAAGAAATCCCCCGAACGGAATCCCGTTGATCAGACAGTCCGCATCCAAATCATAGCTTTTCGACTTCAGGATCACCGCCTGCTCCGGGAAAACCTCCGTAAGGATCCTCTGTTCCACCGATTTACGGTGTTCCAAATGCTTAACCAATCCTTCAAACCCGCGAAGCCCATGGTGTTTACCATACGGGCTCTCCTCTAAAAAGCCGACCATTAGCGGGAACCACATCTCATTACCTTTATCATCGACCCGTTCTTTGCGGATGACCTGAAGCGTTTCGGCGATGTCACCGACCTCCAGATACAGGATCCGAAAGTCCCGGCTTTTAATAACGGCCTTAAGCCGCAGATAAAAATCCACAATCTCCCCGTCGGTCATCTCGTAGAAAAGGATCTGATTTTCCACGATGTTTTGGAACAGGGAACACTCAAAGATCGAATCGTCCCCGTTCCACCGCGCGTAGCGCTTAAGAATGGTCTCCTCAAACTGCGAACGGTCCATGCGGTTGTTGTAGATCTCGTACTGCTCCAGGTCCTTGTGGAACCCCGGAACATCCGTGATGATCCGCGTGTAGGTAACGACCTGTCGCTCATTTTCCGTATGCGTGTTTGCAATGATCTCCTTCCGGAGACTGTCGTATTTTGCAAGCACCGACTCGTACTGCTGCTCTGTCATATATGCGCACCAGGCGAGTTCTACCGGGTTGTAGTCGCCCTCGCGATATACCCGGTGATCCGGAAAATGCTTCGACAGACGTTCAACCAGGGTGCTCTTTCCTGCCCCCTGAATGCCTTCTATAAAGTAATTCAATCTTCATCCTCCAGTTTCTTTTCATAGCAGAGGAAATCCTGTTCAAACATGTGGCATTCCCCGACTGTTTTAAATCCTAAAGTCGCATAGGAACGAAGTGCCTTTACGTTGTACCGGTTCACCAGAAAATGAATGCTCCGATAGCCCCTCTGTTTCAGGACCTTCATCGCACATCGCAGCATTTGTCTGGCCAGGCCACGGTTCTGATATTCCGGAAGGACTGCCAGTCGCGCAGCCTCCCTGCCGGGAGCCAAGTCTTTATTCCAAAATGGAAGCGCGCCTACCTCCTCGTCCTCATCGATCGAGATCGCGGCCACGATGCGTTCGTCCTCCTTCATGATAAACAGAGAGTCCCTGCTAAGATCAAAGTCAATGGTTTCCCCGTCCGGATATTCCTCCGTCCACGGGCAGAACTCCCGACCGATCTGCATCTTATACAGTTTAAGGATCTCATCCTTATCCTGCGCTGTCGCGTTTACGATCTGCATAATGAATGCTCCTTTTTATACGTTCTATCGTTCTTGCTTCACGGAGCAGAACCGGTTGGCCCAGGTTCCGGTCGGTAACAAACCGCCCTGTATTTCACTCGCACAGTTTGCGTATCAGCTTTTTCTGCAGCTCCGGCCCGATTCCGACCGAAGTGAAATACCCCTGCACAGAGCCGTGCTCCTGCTCGATCCGGTCCATAAAATCCGTAAGAAAGCTCTCTCTGGGGATCACGATGTTCATGTCCATCTCCGGATGATTGACCAGAATCCGTTTGAAGCGTTCCGCGTTATTCTCTTTCGTCCGCATATAATCGTATACGATATCGCTCTTTCGTACACCGCACAGCCACAGCAGCAGTGCCGTGATCACGCCCGTCCGGTCCTTACCGGCAGCGCAGTTCTCGATCACGCCACCCGGCGCATTCGCGATGCAACGGAAAATGTCACCGATCGTGCCCGAGTGGGCGATATCCACATAACTTTCGGGAACCGCTTCGACGCTCTCTGGGAAGTTTTCTCCCTCCGGGATCGGAATGTTATGGTACGAAAACCCTGCGATCCCATTAAGGCCGTGTTTCTTCTGTTCCATTTCTGCCTGCGTCCGCGTATCGATGACAGTCATAACATCTTTTCGCCGCAGGAATTCAATGTCCGCCGCCGACGGTTCTAACGCAGCGTCGCTTCGAAGAAAACGAAAGGGCTTTATATAACGGTTCGTTTTGTCGATTCGGTAACCGTCGATGTCCCGTGTGTTGCTCGTCGTTTCCAAAAGCGAATAGGGAGCGTTCTCCCACGCCAGGTCATAACTGTCCATAACATATGCCCCGTTTTGGAGGGCTTTCAGCTCTCTGAGACAGTCTTTTGCAGTCTCTTCGATGAAACTATCTGCCATTTCCCGTGTAAAGAAGAAAATGTCTCCTTCGCTGTCCTGCGTGAAAAAACTGTCCATCCGGGCGATTGCATCCTCCGGGTAAAACAAAGCCAGCCTGCTCAGCGGCTCCTCGCTAAACCCCGACGGAATGCTAAGATCGTTATGCAGCCCATATTTTTCACGGACATAACGATTCAAAATATTGTAGTCATTGTGAAGTTTCTCGACATGGCCGGGTATATTCGGGTTCCAATGAAACCGGTCGTACACAAAGTGTCGGTAGCATACATCCTGCACCAGGTGCAGATAGTACCCGAGATACAGATCGTCTTCCCGCATCTTTTCCCCGAATAACTCCCGAAAACCGTTCAGATCATAGGTCCGTTTGTTGCGTCCCCAGAAAATGGCGCGCATGTGTGCCCGTTGCCTGTCTCCCGAATAATCCGGAAGCACGGCGCCGAAATTCAGCCGTTTTGGGTCCTTACACCGATAGGTCTCGCAGATCTTTTTCGTGACCGCAAGATGCATGATTCCAGATGCCATTTAAAACCTCCATTCAGCGCCGTTTTCTTTATCTCAAAGCGAGATCAGGATCGCTCGGCATGGCGCGCCGTCCGCGCCCCCGAGATTGATCGGAGCAGCATTCAGTAGATAAACGCCTTCGTCGACCTGTGCCAATCGGATGCCTTCCAAAAGCGTAATATCCGCTCCAAGTAGGATCAAGTGGACCGCCATGGGCGCATCCTCCGGCCCGACTGTCTGCGACTCATTTCCAAACAGGAATATGCCGGCTGCGGCAAACACCTTCGCCGCTTCTTCGGTCACGACTGCCCGGCCCTTGATCAGGATCCGGCGGAATGCATCGATTTCGTCTGTTTCACCGCATCCTGCTGCCGCCTTCGCCTTTTGATATGCTTCCCCTGCGCGCTTCGCCTCTGCGAGTATCCGCACGGCGTCCGCTTCCGTGATTAGGCCTTCATGTTTCGCTACGTAGGAATAGCCGACCCATTTATCCAAATCGACCTCATCGATCTTCTTTCCTTCATCCAGAAAATGATAGGGCGCGTCTACATGCGTCCCGTTGTGGGCGCACATTTGGATCGCGGTCAGATTACAGACAGCACCTTCACTCTTTTTGAGCAGCACCCTGCGTTCCGGTGACGGATCGCCGGGATAGACCGCACAGCCAAACACTTCCTGGGAAATATCATAGATCTTCATACCTTCTGCTCCTGTTCTCTTTTTGATCCGAGATTCAGCCTCTCGAATGCCTGCCGGATCCGCTTACAGTATCTTCACATACAGGTGGTCCATGCCACCACCGTAGTTACGGATATCATTCGTATGGGTGTAACCGTATTTTTC
>ONPC01000040.1 GCA_900319565.1 uncultured Eubacteriales bacterium
AATCCCGGCTGAGATATATGCATTTGAAAAAAAACGGAGTGGAAATCCGCAGAATATCACCAGACAAAATGCAAAAGAAGTGCTGTTTGCGTTCCTGCAGCGTCCGGAGTTCACTAAAAGGAGGTTCACAATCGATGCTTCTGGTATTAATTATGTCGGACATTACCTGAAGTTTTTTACAGACGAAAAGTGGTTCATCGAGATGATCATGACCCCGTCTTTGAGAAAGCAATGTGTGATCCGATACGACGATGAAGATTTGTCCTGTGTGTACGTTCGTTACAAAAATGAAATCAAAAAAGTTCCGCTTGCGTTGAAGCGAGAGGAACTGGGAAGCTACAAGGACCTTACTTGGTATCAGTACGATCTTATTTGTAAAGAAATTAAGGATCGAGTCAAGGTCGCAGAACGTATATCATTAGCACGACGTTACAATGCCGACCAGCTTATACAGCAGGTTTGTGATAGTGCAAAGATTTACCATGGCGACCTTAAAAACGATACCAAAAACATTAAAGAAGCAAAAGTGATCAATGCCCCACGTGTTGCACAAGAGGCCAAAGACACAAAAGCTCGAATTATGGGAGACACCACTCCGGACATAGCGAAAAGCGATATCATCGACATCCCGGCAGATGGAGTGGAGGTGATTGCAGAGGTCGATGTAAATGGGACTCCATCAGAAGACGCTCCGCCAAGGCGTTTCCGTCCAGGCGAACGATATGATATCGAGAAGATTTTCAGCAATATCCAGGATGGGGATGAGGTCTGACCTCATCCCTGCTTAACGGAGATAAGGAGAGTATATGGACAGAATTCGGTTTAATCTTGAAGGACAATTTCGAAATGTGGATCAAGATAATCTTTACGCAGATGTCAATATACATGATCACCATGTTGTGAAAGCCCAGTACATGCGGCGGAAAGGTTATGAGGACGATCCGGATATCTGCGCGATTCCAAGGTGTCCTACTGAAAAAGAAGTCAACCAGATGACAAATGTCTACATGCCTGATTATGATCCCGACAAAGCGGAAACATTGACTAAAAAAGAAAAGCTGGAACAATCGTCTCAGCTTCAGGAAGTTATGTGTCCGCTTGCAATCCACTTTGAATTGGCAAAGGCGGTAGATAGATGTCTGCTGTCTTCTTATCGACACAGGAATACAATGGAGGGTATACAATATACCTCCGGTAAATCACAAGCCAAATTCGGCGGAATCATTTCTGAGCCGAAAGACGGGGCTATGCGAACCGAAAACTTATATGTCGTCGGCAAAACGTCATACGGCAAATCTATGGCGCGCAAAATGATCATTTCGAATATATACCCCAAAGCAATATATCATGAATTCGAGGACAGATCATATACGCAGATTCCGATTTTGGAAGCTACTTCTGTTGTCGGAAATATGTATTGTTATTACGAGCAGATCACCCAACGTATAGATGAACTTCTTGATACCGGGGATATGTACTGGTCGTATTTTAAAACAGAAGCAAAAGGTAATATCGGACGGGCTACCGGTGTGATCAAAAGATATATAAAGCTTTTCCATGTCGGTGCTCTCTTGATTGAGGAATGCGAGTTCTTGCGGGGCTCTGATGTACTGGAAGATCTTATCGCTCTTTCAGAGGATACCGGTGTCGCTATTATTATTATAGGAAATCCAAAATCGGAAGTCCAAAACAGAGGGATCGATCTTATGGATCGCTCTCGTATCCATATGCGGTTCCAAAACGTGATCAAGGCTGATGATATTTCATCTGCATCAAATAGGCTTTTTCTGCGGCTTGCGGCAAAATCCCTCTGGGATTATCAGTGGACACCCTTCGTACCCTTAAGCGACGAGATGTGCGATCTCTTAATGGAGTACTCTGTATACAATATTTGTATCTTAAAAGCAATGATAAAAAAGTTGATGGACACCGTCATTGTGAAGAAACAGAAAACCCTCTGTCCAGAGTTGATCCGGGAAGTTGGCGATAAGTACTTTCTACGAGCGAAAAGCCTGTTGGATGAGGATCCGGAAGCACTGCTGGAATATATCCAGAAAGATATATATAGAAAGAAAAGCGGAGATGTACCTCAGATTGCATCAAATACGGATGCAAGTGATCTCGAAAACAGGAAAGCGAAAGCTGTTATGAGCCAGGCTTTTCAGGCGGTCCGGATAGTTACGGATCCAGACGTTTACTCGGACATCCGGATCATGCAAGCTGTCCAGTCTGTTATCTCAAAGGACATGACATTGATATCAGTTGGAGTACGCGCTGTAGCAATGAAAACAATGAGGCTTTTGAGTGAGAATCAAGAAAAGGCAAATCGGATTGCGGAAAGGAGGATGGAAAAGATGAAGCAAGAGATACCTGTTCGAAAGTTGGAGCAGGAAGCAATTGATGAACTTCACAAAGCCATTGCAAAACCCACAGTAAGTGTCGGGTGAGGAGGAGCCATGTATCTTTCGAGCTGTGTGCGTCCGTACCGGGACGAATTGTTCATTAGTTATGTCAACCGGCTGGCCATATACAATTCTGCAACCGGGATTCATGATTTTATTCAAAGGTTTCTTTACCCCAAAAGTAAAGGATCAGGAAATCTAGTGTATCCGACAGATGTTTTCGGATTTACTGCCAGACTTCGTAAGAAAACAAAAGTTTTTCCAGATACTATAGAGGTTTTAGCAATGACTCCTTATCGTGCTGATGCGGAAGGGCTTTCTTACAAAGCACAAGCACGCCTTCTCGAGTCTATTCTTTATGACAATCGCAGATTGTCGGTGCCAAGCCTGAAGGCCAAACATGACGTTTCGCTTCGGTATTGTCCGTATTGTGCAAAAGAAGATAAACAAAACGGTATTATCCCTTATCTTCGGCTTATGCATCATTTACCGAATGTCAAGATATGTATCAAACATCATGTCCCTCTTGTAAAAATTGGGCGAAAGCTTACTGATCATAGGCGTAGAGTTTTCTTGGATATCGATACATCTGATCCGGCGGATACACCGTATGATATCTCTGATGTCTGTCGCGAACTTCACCATGCTGAAGCTATGATCAAGGCTGAAAGTTCTTTTCCATTATACAGAAAAGAGAAATGTAAACGATGTGGAAGAATATTTATCGCTCATCCGTACAGTATTGAGTCCGGAGTCTTATGTGGAATATGCATGTCCGAGCTCAGCGATGCGGATGTTGTTCAACTGCGGCTCAAAGTCTTATACGGAAACGAATACATGTTGGAAGAAGGCGTTGGCGATCTATCACGTGAGAATGTCATCCACGTCCCCTGTTCCAATACACTCAAACACCCATTGATGTCCTTGATATACGGAGAACGTAAACCCTGTGGCAAATGTACATATAATACACCGGAAAAGCTTCGGAAACTTATTCCTGACAGGTTCCAGATACTCCCGTATGAACGTAAGGGACGTACCTGGCAAACCGCTGTTTTTGATACCAAGTGTCAAAATATATTTATAGCAACATTGCAAACTTTCATCAAAGATCCTCACTGTCCGGTTTGCGAACCGAGGCAAAAAGTGATCGATATGAAAGAATATTTCGATTATGACGTTCTGGAGTACACCAACAATCGTACAAAAATGATCCTACGTCATAAAAAATGCGGGGTTATTTACAACGTCAATAAGACATCTTTCATTAAAGGCGCATTCTGTCCGATTTGTACACCACGCTATAACATGGATACTGTAATGGATGCCCTGGAATTATGTACGCAAGGGGCTGTAATAGCAAAACCTCAAACTCACAGGGGACGTCTGAGCATTATACTCCCGGATGATAAAAGAGTCCTTGACCTGTCTTTTCGAACAGTGATGGACGATCTGTCTGCGGAGAAGCCTAAGTTTATTATGTGTAGAAAGGTCAAATATCCTGTGCCGGAAACGAAGACACATATGATATTTATGGCTGTTAGAAAGGCAGAGCAAGAAAAGGACTATTGGACATTTCAGGATGGGGTGACTAACGAAAACGGAGAAACCATAGAAGTTGATAGATGTCTACGTAACTCTGTTCAGGACCTGGCACAGAGAGGGTATCTTATTAGGATCAGCAAAGGAAAATATAGGACGGCAAACGAAAATGAT
>ONPC01000037.1 GCA_900319565.1 uncultured Eubacteriales bacterium
TCCATAAGCTCCATTTCTTCGCTCATTTCGTCCGTACCTCCTTCTCGTGATATTTATATTTGTTTGTGTTTTTTCAGCCGTGCTACGCTCATGTCCGTTCGGGACTTTTCGAATTCCCCACGTTGCGCGAATACTACGGATTTCTCCGCGCTCCCGAGATCAACCGATCACTCGACCCCGCGCATTTTTATCTCTGGGCCGCCTTTGCCTTCAATGTAGGCGCGTGTGATGGTCACGGCTCCGATGTTCGGATCCTTCGGAATCTCATACATGATGTCGAGCATGAATTCTTCGATGATGGCACGCAGTGCACGCGCGCCGGTATTCTTCTTGAGCGCACGCTCCGCGATGAGTTCCAAAGCATCATCGGAAAACTGAAGGTTCACGCTGTCCAGTTCAAAGAGGCGCTGATACTGCTTCAGAATCGCATTTTTCGGCTCCTTCAATATGGTGATCAACGCTTCCTTCGACAATCCGTCAAGCGTAAATACAACGGGCAATCTTCCCAAAAACTCGGGGATCATGCCGAACTCCCGCAGGTCTTCCTGCTCCACGTGGCTCATCAGGTGCGGATCGTTGTCATAGCGATCCTTCAGGTCGCCCTGGAAGCCCATGGTCGAATTGTGTAGCAGGCGGCTCTTGATGATCTCTTCCAAATCGGGAAATGCGCCACCGCAGATAAACAGGATGTTCGACGTGTCCATCGTGGTGAGCGGTACCATGGCGTTCTTACTCATGGCGCCGACCGGCACCTCCACCGTCGCTCCTTCGAGCAGCTTCAGCAGACCCTGTTGAACGGCTTCGCCGCTGACATCCCGGCTGTTGGTATTTTTCTTTTTGGCGATCTTATCGATCTCGTCGATGAACACGATGCCGTGCTCTGCCTTCTCGACGTCGCCGTCGGCGGCCGCGAGGAGCTTACTGAGCACGGACTCGATGTCGTCGCCGATGTAGCCTGCTTCGGTCAATGAAGTCGCGTCCGCGATCGCAAGCGGTACGCGGAGCAGTTTAGCAAGCGTCTTCACCAGATAGGTCTTTCCGGAACCGGTCGGACCGATCATCAGCATGTTCGATTTCTGGATCTCGATGTCACCCTGTTCTTCGGAAAGCACGCGTTTGTAATGGTTGTAAACAGCTACGGAGATGACCTTCTTCGCGTGCTCCTGACCGATCACGTATTCGTCCAGTTTCTCCTTTATCTTATGAGGCGGCGGCACGTTCTTGATGGTCAGGGGCGGCGCTTCCTCCTCGGTCTTCTCTTTTTTCTTTTTCTTCTTCGGTTTCAGTTTCCCGATCTCCTCGGGCTCGCTGATCCCGCCGACTTCATTCATGAAATCGGTGAAACTGCTGTACTGGGAGCCAAAGACCACATTGGGCGGAAAACCGATCTTCGTGAAGTCATTGTCCTTCATCAGATCCATGGTCTTCTGCATGCAGTCGCGGCAAATGGAGAACCCTCCCGGAATCTCGATCAGGGGTCCCGTCTGATCCTCCGTTCTGCGGCAGGAGAAACAGTAACGGAGTTTCCCGTCGTTATTCTCCTTCTTCTCCTTTTTTTCTTCCGAACCCTGCTCGGAATCCTTTATCTTATCAGCCATAAAATGATCCTTTCAATTACGCACACATTCTCATCCTTTCCCACCTTTCGATTATATCCTATTTTCTCCGCTTTTTCAATCCCGCTTTGACATTTTTCGCAAAGAGTGCTATGATTATTTAAAGTTTTACTTGATTAATCACTTAATTACGAAAGGATGGGCCTATGGAACATTTTACCGCCGACAGTTTAGGACCGCTTCACGAACATGAACACGCGGCCGAAACGAAAGATCTTTTAAAGCATCGCCCCTCTGAGATGGCCTTTATCGAAGCAGCCGATACCTTCGGCCAGCTTTGCGACAGCACGCGCCTGAAGATCCTGTGGCTGCTGGCCCACAGCGAAGAATGCGTTTCTAACATCGCCGTTTTCATCGACATGAGCGCTCCGGCCGTTTCACACCACCTGCGCTCCCTGCGCCAGACCGGGCTGATCACAAACCGCCGCGCCGGTAAAGAGATCTACTACCGCTTGGCAGATACACCGAAGGCGCTCCTGCTCCATAAAATGATCGACGCTATGTTCGGCATCACCCACGGAGCGGACTATTACAAAGCATAAATCCTATCGATACATGCAAATACTTGAGTAAAAAATGAGGGCATTGCTTTTTGCAATGCCCTCAGCTGTTTCTATGTTCTATTCGTATTTCATTTCTCAGGTCCATGCACATCTAACGATGTCACTCCGAAAGATCAAGGCTTGATCTGATCTCCGTATTTCTCTAAAATCTCGTAGTAGATCGGCAAATTAAAATCGTTATCATAAGATCTCCAGTACGCTGCCACTTCCTCCGTCGGAAGGGTCATCTTTGTTTCGAGCAGCTTAACCAATTTCGGATCGGCTAACGGCCAGCAGCCATTTTGGTCACCGAAGATCTGATATGCATCCAGTGAAGCTCCGTATTTTACAAAGAACAACCAGGTGTCGCCGACTTTCAACGGTTTCATGTTGGACATGGTGTATACCCGTTCGACCCCATCCTCAGACTTGGATAACCACCACATCTGATGCACGCGGATCTCCGATTCATTGTTTTCCAGTGTACCATTCAGGACTTTTTTTACTTTCACCTTATAATAGGTCCGATGATCTTCCCCGGCTTTCGTCGAATCGGGTTCTTCTCTCTCCATGACCTTGCCTATGATCAAGGCCTGCGAGTCCTGTTCCAGGAAGTCCAGCGACGGCGGACTGATCCAGTTCACTTCCGTCCTTACAACTTCTAGGTTCGATAGATCATCATTTTTATCCGCCTTTTTGCACCCGGAAACCACGCACAAAGAGGCCAACATCAATACCAACAAAAACAAACGCAATGTGATTCGTTCTTTTTTCATGCGAATCCCTCTCTTTCTCTACGGTTCACCCTGTCATGGGTCTGATTTTTCTCTGCTGCAGAATGATTTTTACACAACTATCCTTAAGTCTACTATACGAAAAGAAAACGCAGTTGTCAACAGTAATAGAAAATTTTTATCAGATCAATCCCATACTCTTCAGAATAAACACCCATAACGTCAGGGAAAATGACGAGAGCAGCGTGGTCAGGGCAATGCTTCCCGAGGATACAACGCCCTCGTGGCCCATGTTTTTCGCCATAATGTAGCTGGTCGCGGTCGTCGGACTGCCCAGCATGATGAGCAGGGCGACCAGTTTCGAGTCGCGGAAACCGAACCAGACAGCGATGGGGATGAAGATCCCGACCAAAACGAACAGTTTGATAAACGATGCCAGCAGCGTCGGACGGATCCTGCGGATGGCCGCCGTTCCCTTGAAGGAAGCGCCGATGGACAGAAGTGCTAACGGGGCGGTTAAGTTTCCCAGGTTCCCGAGCGTCTTTTCCGCGATCACGGGCAGGTCGAACGGAACCAGATGGTAGAGCATACCCAGGACGATACCGTGGATGATCGGGTTCTTCGCGATCCCGATCAGAGCTTTCGTAAACTCCCGACTTGCCGACGCGGTCGTATGCGCCGCGGGCTTTGTTGATGCATCCGCCGAATCCGAAGTGCTCGCCCCCTCCCCGGCACCCGCTTTCGGCGCGGTAAACGTCAGGATGATGACCGCGAACATGTTAAACAGCGGCACGCTGCCGACGATCATGAGCGGCGCCATGCCGGTGTCGCCGTACATATTAATGATGTAGGTCGTGCCCAGGATGGCCGCGCTGCTGCGGTAGCTGGCCTGCACGAATTCGCCGATGATGGTCTTATCCTTCATGAACGCGGCCGCCAGAAGCCACAGGAGCAGAATGGCCGCGATCGTGGCGCCGGCGCAGAACAGAACATACGACCCGTCGAATTCCTTCGACAGATCGATCTTAGAAATATCCAAAAACAGCATGCAGGGAAGGGCCAGGTGGAACACCACCCAATCCGCTGTCTTGCAGAATTCCTTCGTCAAGATGCGGGCCCTTCCCAGCATATATCCGATGACCATGATCAGAAATACCGGCATGGTCGTATTTAAACTGAATAATAAGTCGGAACCCATGTCACTCTCCCGTTTCTTTGGGCTTCTTCAGCGCGCGCATGGAGTTCAGCACGGCCAGGACCATTACGCCGACGTCCGCGAATACCGCGAGCCACATACCGGCCAGTCCCAGCGCTCCGAGCAGCAGGCACAGCCCCTTCACGCCCAGAGCAAATATAACATTTTCGCGGACAATGCGCAAGGTCTTTAGCGAAATCTTGCGTGCCAGCGCGATCTTCATGGGATCGTCATCCATCAAAACCACGTCCGCTGCCTCGATGGCCGCGTCGCTTCCCATCGCGCCCATGGCGATACCGACATAGGAAAGCGCGAGTACCGGGGCGTCGTTGATGCCATCACCGACGAAGCCTACCGGCGCATCGTTGTCACCGATCAGTTCTTCGACCCGGTGTACCTTATCCTCGGGCAGCAGCTCCGCATAGTATTCGAGTCCGCCCAGGCGCTCCGAAACGGCCTGCGCCGCCTTCTGTCCGTCACCGGTCAGCATGATCATGCGGCTTATGCCGGCCTCCCGCAGCGTCTGAAGCGCCGCCGGTGTGGTCTCCTTCAGCGGATCCTCGATGCAGATCGCACCCAGGTACGCGCCGTCCTTTGCGACATAGACTACAGTCTGCGCACCGACTTCATCGGCAGGCATTTCCGTAAAGCCGGTGATGCCCTGCTCCTGCATCAGGCGGGCATTGCCCACAGCGACCTTCGTGCCGTCCGCCAGCGTACCGTGGAGGCCAAAACCGCCGCGCTCCGTGATGTTCGCCTCCACAGCGGAAACGTCGGTCTCACAGGCGTTTTTGATGCAGATCGCGATCGGGTGGTTGGAGTCTTTCTCCGCACAGGCTGCGTAGTATAACACCTGCTTCTTATCACCTGACACCGCACGCACCTCGCGTACCGCGAACTGTCCGCGTGTCAGGGTGCCGGTCTTATCCATGACCAGCGTAGTGAGCGCCGCCAGACGCTCCAGATAGTCGGAACCTTTCACCAGGATGCCGCAGCGCGAAGCACAGCCGATTCCGCCGAAGAAACCGAGCGGGATCGAGATGACCAGTGCGCACGGGCAGCTGATAACGAGGAATGTTAATCCGCGGCTGATCCACTGCCCCCAGAGGGCTTCATGGCCCATCAGGAGGGAAATGACCGGCGGCAGGAATGCCAGAACCAGCGCCGCCAGGCAGACCGCCGGCGTATAAACTTGCGCGAAACGGGTGATAAACCGCTCCGACTTTGATTTTTTCGTACCGGAATGCTCTACGAGCTCCAGGATCTTCGAAACCGTGGAAGCGCCGAAATCCTTCGTCGTGCGGATCCTAAGTGTTCCGGTCAGGTTCACGCAGCCGCTGAAGATCTCGTCGCCGCCCTGCACGTCGCGGGGCATGCTTTCACCGGTCAGGGCTGCCGTATTCAGCGACGAAGTACCGCTCTCGATGACGCCATCGATGGGCACCTTCTCGCCGGGACGCACTACCACGATGCTGCCGACCGGCACTTCGGAGGGATCCACCTCGGAGACGGTTCCGTCCTCTGACTCGAGGTTCGCGATGTCCGGGCGAATGTCCATGAGATCCGCGATGCTCTTGCGGCTCTTCGCGGTCGCCAGCTGCTGGAACAGTTCACCGATCTGGTAGAACAAAAGCACGGCGACTGCCTCAACGAAGTCTCCCAGAGCGAACGCACCGATCGTCGCCACAGTCATCAGGAAGTTTTCATCCAGAACCTGTCCGTGCAGGATGCCCAGCACGGCCTTCCGTAGCACATCGTAGCCGATGATCAGGTACGGAACCAGGCAGAACGCGGCAAACAGCCACGTATTCTCCGTCCAGCCTGAAATGCTTTCCGATCCGTGCTCGCAGATCATCAGGATCGCGAACAAAATACCCGCGACGATGATGCGGTATAATAACTTCTTTTGCTTACGTTTCATGAGTTACCTCGGAATATTAAAATTCGATCTCGCAGTCCGGCTCCACCTTGCGGCAAGCCTTCAGTACCTTCGGCATGATCTTTTCGGGCTCTGCGTTCTCATCAAACTCTACGTGCATCTTCTGCGTTACAAACGAAACGGTAGCATCCAGAATGCCTTCGACCTTCTTCGCCGCCTGCTCCATCTTCAGTGCGCACGCTGCGCAGTCCACTTCGATCTTGTAAATCTTTTTCATATCTCTATCCTCCGTAAAGCGGTAAAACGATGTTTTAACAGTTAAACGTTTGTTTAACTATCGACAGTATAGCACACCACATCTGCCCTGTCAACACATTTTCCGAAGAAAATCAAAAAAATCGGGCAGGAACGGATCCTGCCCGGTCTCATTAAGATATAACCTTTGAAAGAAAATCCTTCAGTCGTTGATTCTTCGGGTTCGTAAAGAACCGGTCCGGGGTGTTCTCCTCCAGAATGTTGCCGTCCGCCATGAACATGACTCTCGACGCGACCTCGCGGGCGAAACCCATCTCATGCGTGACGACCACCATGGTCATACCGTCGCGAGCCAGCTGCTTCATCAGCTCCAGGACCTCCCCGACCATCTCGGGATCCAGCGCGGATGTCGGCTCATCAAACAGCATGACCTCCGGGTTCATGGCCAGCGACCGCGCGATGGCGACACGCTGCTTCTGTCCGCCGGACAGCTGCTTCGGATAGTCGTTCGCCTTATCCGGCAGGCCGACCCGTGCTAACAGTTCGTCGGCTTTCGCACTCGCCTCTTCCTTCGTCATGAGTCCGAGCATGACCGGAGCCAGCGTGATGTTCTTTTTTACGGTCAGATGCGGGAACAGGTTGAAATGCTGGAACACCATTCCCATCCTCTGCCGGACCTCATTGATCTCTTTATGATTTAGGTGCGTGATATCCTTGCCGTCAAACGTGATGGTTCCCTCGGTGGGGACCTCCATCAGGTTCAGACAACGAATGAACGTCGATTTACCGGAACCGGAGGGTCCGATGACAACGATCTTCTCACCCTTTTCGATGTGCGTATCTATTCCTTTGAGGATCTCCTGATCTCCAAAGGATTTTCTCAGGCCTTTAACGTCGATCATTGGCAGCCAGCCTCCTTTCGAGTTTTCCTGTCAGATGTGTCAGGAGCAGCACGATCACCAGGTAGATCAGTGCGACCGAGATCAGCGGCAGGAACGGGGAGAACGTCTGCGAGCGAATGATATCGCCGCCCTTCGTCAGGTCCGCGATCGCGATGTATCCGGCGACGGAAGTCTCCTTCAAAAGAACGATCGCTTCATTGGCCAATGCAGGTAGAACGGTCTTTAACGCCTGCGGCATAATGATGTGCTGCATGGTCTGCCGGTAGTTGAGACCCAGGCTGCGCCCTGCCTCGAACTGCCCGTTATCGATGGACATAATGCCGCCGCGGACGATCTCCGCAACATAGGCACCGGAATTGATGCCGAATGCCAGAATCGCCACCAGGACCTTTGAGATGTCCACGCTTCCGAAGATGACGAAATACGTGATCAAAAGCTGCACGACCACGGGCGTTCCGCGGATCACGGCCAGATAGATCTTACAGATCACGTTGAGGATCTTCAGTTTTCCGGTCTTTAAGTACGTGGAGCGGATGACGGCGACCAGAAAGCCGAGTGCCAGTCCGATCAGCACGGCAAAAAACGTGATCAGGAGCGTGGTAAGTAAACCGTCAAACAGATACTTCCAACGGTCTTCATCGATAAAGTTTTGTCGAATACTTTCCATTAAGTCCACGAAGCATTACCTCCGGAAATTATTATTTTCTGACCATAACGACCAGATGTGTCACCGTGTAGGAATCGGAAAAACGTACATTCTCCTGACGGGCAGGGGTTACCGACATACCGGCTACGCCTACGGTGGCCTTTCCGGACTGAACGGCTGCAATGATGGAATCGAACGCCATATCTTCGATCTTCAGTTCATATCCCAGTTTATCGCATACCGCGTTCATCATGTCTACGTCGATGCCGACGATCTTACCGCCTTCCATATACTCATACGGAGGAAACTCGGAGTTGGTCGCCATGATCAGCGTACCTTTGCTTCTGTCCGCGTTTTCATCCTTCGTATATGCCTTGCGATCAGAGCCTTCGCTCTTATCACCGTCATAGTAATCCTTGATCTTCTTCAGCGTACCGTCAGCCTTCAGCTCCGCCAGGGCCTTGTTGATATCTGCCTGAAGGGCTGTGTTATCCAAATGCATGGCGATCGCGTATTCCTCGTCTGCATAGCCTTCGCTCAAAAGCGTTACATCGTCATTCTTGCCGACAAAGACTTTTGCCGTATCGCTGTCAATGATAATGGCGTCGATCTTGCCCTGCTTCAGAGCCTGTACGGCGTCTGCGTATTTATTATACTTTTCAACTTTAGCGTCCTCGATATCTCCGGCCAATGCATCTCCGGTCGTACCGATCTGCACACCGATCTTCTTACCTTTCAGATCGTCGATGGAATGTACGGTATTCTCCTTTTTGGAACCTCCGCATGCGGTAAGCGCGAATGCAAACAGCAATGTGAGTAGTAAATAACCTGCAAATCTTTTCATTTCTCTACCTCTCTTTTCTAACCTTTAAATGGACGGATCCATATAACTTATTATATAGTTGATTTGACGGGAAAAGTCAATACCGGGAATCAAACGGGGAACTGCCGCTGAGCGCCGGTTCCCCGTTCGTTCCACAAAGACTTATCTTCTATTTTTTCTTTGGATTTTCGATCACGATCTGTCCGTCCTTTATCTGGATCCGGACCTTGTTGTCTGTCAGGTTCATCTCATCCAGCAACTCTTTCGGAATCTGCACGCGGCCCGCACGGTCTAAGACCGCAAACTCCTCCTGCTCCCAGTCGGAGATCGCTGCGTTTTCCTCTGCGTCTGTAGCGCGGATGATTCGCTCGCTGCTCGTCTTTCCGTCCCGGATCGAAACAACACGGTTCACGGATTTCGAAAGCGTAACGTCGTGAGTAACTATGACGATGGTCAGCCCCATCTCCCGATTGAGTTTCTTAAACATCTCCAGGATGTAATCTGCCGTCGCACGGTCGACCGAACCGGTCGGCTCATCGGCAAGAAGCAGCTTCGGCTGGTTCGCCAGAGCGATCGCGATCGCGACACGCTGCTGCTCACCGCCGGACAGCTGTGTCAGGCGGCTGTTTTTGCGGTGGCTCATTCCAACCATCTCCAGCAACTCCAGCGCGCGCTCACGCTTCTTACTCACTCCGGAGAACGTCATGGGCATCATGACGTTTTCCACTGCCGAAAGGTACGGCAACAGGTTTCTGGCGTTGTTCTGCCAAACGAAACCTACGGTGTTCTTTTTATAATCCACGAGTTCGCGGTCCGTCATGGTAAACAGGTTCTTACCGTCCACGAAAAGCTTACCTGCGCTCGGGCGGTCCAAACCGCCGATCATATTGAGGAAGGTGGATTTACCGCTGCCGCTGTTGCCGATGATGGCCATCAGTTCGCCGCTATCTACCGTAAGTTCCAGTCCCTGCAAGGCCAGGACTTCAATATCCTGCGTCTTATAGATCTTGACGAGGTTATCCGCTATGATCAAAGGCTCAGCCATTCTTAACCACCTCCCCGTCTTCCATCACATAGGTGCGGTCCGCCGCATCCATCAAACTGATATCATGGGTCGTCATAACGATGGTGATATCCTCTTCTTCCACGAGATCTTTAAAGATCTTCATGACGTGGCGCGCCGTTCCGCTGTCGAGCTCCGCCGTCGGTTCATCCGCAAAGATCAGTTTCGGGCGATGTGCCACCGCGCGCGCGATCGCGACACGCTGCTGCTCACCACCGGACAGTTCCTGCGGCATGTGGTGCATACGGGAGCCCAGGCCGACCAGACGCAGTGCCTTTTCGACGCGCTCCTTGCGGTCGCCCTCATAGCCCGCCAGGCGCAGTGAAAACTCAACGTTCTCATATGCGGTCATGATTGGGATCAGGGAGACGGACTGGAATATGATACCGATCTCCTTACGCCGCAGCGCCTCTCGCGAGGCTTCACTCATTTTAGTGATGTCCTGATCCTTAAACAGGACCCGCCCCTCGGTCGGATAGTCGAGCGCGCTCAGGATATTGATGAGCGTCGTCTTACCGGAACCGGAACGACCGCGAAGCAACGTGATGCTCTTCTTCGGGATCTCCACCGAGATCCCTTTTAATACCTGGATCTTACCGCCTCCCGAAAGCGGGAAGGACCGGGTAATATTGTCAGCACGCATGATGATTTCTCTATATGCCATAACTTACCTCCTTAATCCTCACCCAGCTTCAGGGCATTGGTGATCTTCATGGACAGCACGATCCTCGTAAGGATGGCCATACAAACAACAAAAACGATACCGATCACAACAAACAGACGAACCATATCCGAGGACTTCGTAATGAGTTCCAGCGGCAGTGTCTGGCGATCCGACGAGTAAGCGATCTGGATCAACGGGACATAGCACCGTGATGCGATCCAACCGATCAGCGCACCCAGGCCGATAGCCAGGCCGCTGCTGAAGATCTGTTCATTGACCAACATGTGCAAAATGGCACCGCGGCTCATACCCATGGCGCGGAATACGCCGAACAGCAGCTCGCGGGAACGAATGGACAGGATCCAGTAGATCAGGAAACCGGCGCCGCAGAGGATCAAAATGACGATGAAACTCATGGTCAGAATACCGTTGGTACCCTGGAACATCGTCTGGTTGCGAATCTTACGTATCTCCTCGTAACGATCCAAAAACTTCACGACATCGATATTGTTCTCTTCAATGAAATCATAGACACCGTCTGCGCTGCCATCCATCTTAAACCAGACCTCATAGGGACGAACCTTCCATGAGTACTGCGCTGTCGCCAGATTACCGACGATCAGGAACTGGTTCACCTCTGTAAATGAGCCGTCACCTTGTTTCTCCATAACGGTAGCACTGTAGGTGGGCCAATACGAGAAGAAGCCGCTGATCACTGCCGTATATTCGTTGTTGTTTGGCGCCCTAAGCGTGATCGAATCCCCGAGCTTATAACCATAGACCGAGCGATAAGTCTCGGAAACCAGGACCGCATTCGCGTCTGCGGCTAAAACATTCAGATAGTTATTGATATGTGTCGGAAGCAAGCCGTCCTTCATCTTGACGATCTCACCGAACTCCTTTGAATTGATTCCCATGTACTCGGCATAATTGGATTCATTGACCCAGACCCGCTCGCGCAGAACAAAGGTTCTGGCAACTACACCTTTAATGCTGTCAAAACGCGCGGGACTGGGTTCATAATAACTCAGACTCTCCGGCGCAATCGTTCCGATCGCCTCATGGTTATCTTTCCAGTTTTCCTTCAGCACCACATCCGGGCCGATCTGGTATTCCGTGTTGTTTTCCGCATTGGAAAGCACCGTACGGGCCACCGTCGCATTAAAGATACCCAGCGCGACCGTCAAAATGAGGAAGCACATGATAAAGTACTGCTTTGCGCTGGTGCGGATGATCTGGAGCAGAGACGCATAGGTCTGCGGTGACCAGAGTTTCTTTCCGATCTTAAACAAAAGCTTTACGATCAGAGGCTGAATGCGGAGAGCTACCAGTCCCGCACCCAGAATGAAGATGGAGGAACTGAAGTACAGCATCGGATCCAGAGAGTCTCCGTTCATGACCTTCAGAACCAGATCATCCTTCTGCTTTGAGAAACTGTACCAGCCGTAAAGGCCGAAAGCCAGCATCGCGAAATCCAGATAGAAACGCTGAAGGATGCTCTTTTTCACGCGTGCACGGTTTCGTTTCAAAGATACGATGGAAACGTGGCTGTAGGAAATAACAGGTAAAACCGTCATCAAAACCGATATCAGCATTGCTATTCCTACGTAGGCCAATACTTCCGATGTGATCCGAACATCCAGTGAACGTCGGGATACGAACTCCAGGAACGCATTGGACGAACCCAAAACCTGGCACATGTACCGTCCCAGGAAAATACCTATGATCGCGGAGGCCACGGTAATGATCAACGTCTGTAAGAAATACAGCATAAAGATCTGGAAACCGCCGGCGCCCCGGCTCTTAAACATCGAGATCTCGTTCTGCTCCAGGGAGAGCATCTGTGAAGAGATCATAAACAGGAACGCGAACAAAAGAACCAACACGGGAACCTGCAGAATCAGCAGGGTAACGGATACCTTGTTTACCTTTGTTTCCAGATTGGAGAGCAGATCCACATATGCCGGTTTGGTCACTTCGATTTCTTCGGCACTGAACTCTTGGATCAGAGCATTTGTTTCCGAAAGCAGTTGCTTTCTGTTTGCCGGAGTGATAGCCTTCGTATCCAGCATCAGATGCCAATAGCAATGTAAAACAGCCTTACCGTTCATATCCGAATAGATGTCTTCGAACGCATCGGTCGAAATGAACAGGTTATCGGTCATGACATTGGGGGATTTTACCCAGTAGGAATCCGCCTCTTTGTTATTTCGGAAAACACCGACGATCTTAACGAGGAGAGTCTCACCCTCTCTGTTATAGAGGTATCGGAATTCCAGTGTATCTCCCACGACCAGATCGTTTTTGATCAACGTAGATTCGCTGACTACGGTCTCGATCTCACGGCCGTGAAGCCCGGGTTCATACATCCGCCCGGAAATGATCTCGATATGGTCACTGAAGTCCGTCATTTCGGACAGACACAAAGTCACGGACGCGGGCGAACCGCTTCTGGGTTTAACCCAAACGGCCGTCTGCTGCATCTGATATCGAAAGCGGATGTTGTATTCATACGGGATACCCAGACGATCGGGCAGTCCGTCCACACGCTCCTGGAGCTCTTCATAACGCGGCTGGTTTAAAAAACTCAGGCGCTTAAAGTGGAACGACAGCAACGCAGGATGCTCGTTCGTTTCTTCGACATACTTGGTAAAATCATCCATGAACATGCGCTTCACAGCGGCTTCTTTATACATGGGATGACTGGCTGCAATGGAAAAAAGCAAAACGTTTCCGATGATCAAACTGAAAACAAGCCATTTTTTATGCAGCATTTTTTGAAATAAAAATCGTAACATGGCTCCTCCTATCGTTTAACCACCTTTGCGCCTGCCAGTGTCTCATCTAAAACGATGTAATCCAGGTCAGCATTCATGATAACATCTATATTTTTACGAGTAATTCCTTCATCCGTCAGGAGCTCGATATATTGCGCTCCTTCATGATTTTTTACTAAAGAGGTCGGAATACGAATGACATTCTTCATTCTCTTCGTCTCCACGACCGCATGGATGGAATCAGGCGGTGTTTCGAGATCTTCCGGAAATTCAAACCGAATGTAGGCAGACCCACTCTGAAGTCGTAACGGGAGCAGGCTGTCTGTAGACAAAACGCGCCCCTCCACCGTATGCTTTTCACCATTTGGATCACTATAATCTCCGATCACTTTCTGCCCGACCGTAAAGTATTCAAATTCATTATCCACGGCATATATATCCGTATATGGATTCATGATCGTTGCGATCTCCTGGCCATCTCTGAGAGAATTAATCCAATAGGGGATTTCGACAATACCGGAGAACGGAGAGTTTATGGTGAATACCTTACCGTTGTCTTCAAAGGCAGCTACCTCTTTTGCCAGCTCGTCGATCTCCTCCTGTGTTTTTTCAACATATTCGTTATACGATTTCAGTTGTTCCTGATAGTCCTCGAGGGCCTCCGCAAATGCTTCCGAATCACTCGGAAGCTGCGATACTGCTTCCGCCACCTCCGACAGACGCTTTTCTTCTTTTGTTTTATAGACTTCAAAGCGCTCAGACTTACGCTTAAGGCTCAGGCTTTGCTCTGCCATATATATTTCATCAAATTCGAGGCGATACGAAAGGATCGGCGTTCCCTCTTTGATGTTGTGATGGTTGTGCACGCTGTAGCCCAGCAAAACCGGGGTTCCGTAGGGTAACTCCGCATACACGGGTGTCATCTCATATTTTGCACTTGCGATCGCACCGAAAGTATATGAGTAATCCGACAACTCCAACGTATAGGTTTCATACGAAGTCTTACGCTTCTCCGAAGGAGAGATCTCTATCAGATACTCTGAAAGATCTTTATTTTGTTCATCTTTACTGTTTTTGCATCCGACCAGGCCGATCGACATGCTTAGCGCCAGACTCAAAAGAACGGTTTTTCTCTTAATGTTGTGCATATACGATATCCCCCTCTTCCAGTCCGCTTAGGATCTCAATGCGACAGTTATCCCGAAGTCCCGGAATGATCTCGACTTCCTTGCGCTCTCCGTCTCTGTATACGAACACGTGATAACCGCCGCCTTCCATACGAACCAGGTCCGTAGGCAGTGTCAGCACGTTTTCTCTGACTTCCGTCACAAAAAAGAGCATAGCAAAATCACCGAATTTCAATGTCTGACCTTCTTTGGGATTTAACTGATATTGGACACGTTTCGATATCGTGGCTCCCGGTACGGCCCTCATGGACAGTGTTTTCTTCTGTTCTTCCGTCAGTTCGATATAGCTCATTTCCACCCGCTGTCCGTCGATCAGAGCATAGTGCTCCGCCATTTTATCGAATCTGGCCTCAGTGTAATACGAACCGGAAACATACATCTGTGAGCCATCATAGATGACAAATGCAGCATCTTCTTTGTGGAAACGCTCGCCGATCAGGTTCAGCGGCTGGTTCAGTACATATCCGTCGATTGGAGAGAACAACTGGCTCGAGTTTTTGGACTCGTTCATTTCTTCCAATTGTTTACGAATCTCTTCTTCCTGCTTCTGCCGATCTTGCAGCCGACTTTCTTTCTCAGTCAGAAAGCGTTCCTGTTCGATCTCTTTGATCTCCAACTGTGTGCGTCTTTGATTTCTGGCGTCGCCAGAAGTCTGACGAACCTCACGTTTCAGGCGAGCCACATCGTCCGCGAGCTCTTTTTCACGCTTCGCCAGCTGCTTATCTTCTTTTTCAAAGCCTTCCAGAAGGTCAGCAAGCTGCTCCTCCAGTTTGGGAATAGCCTTTTCATACTCTTCTACCGAAAGCTCCGCTAGCAGAGTTCCCTGCTTAACAAAATCCCCCTGCTTAACGAATACCCGCTCCACGGTTCCATCCATGGCGAAGCATACTTCCTCACCCTTAGGCTCTACCCGTGCGGCTTCCGATTTATAGACCCGGATATCCGCACGTTCCACACGGACCGTCGTGGTCTCAATATTCTGAGGCTCGATCAATGTCGGTATTTCTATACTGTCTTTCGAGGATGAACATCCAAAAGACGATGCAGCTATCATGACGGACAGGGCTGCGGCACAGGTTTTTTTCACGTATCTATTCATCTTATGCCTCCTATCGTCCAATTACTATATCGCCCTGTTCCAGGCCTTCTATGATCTCGACGCGGGTCTTCGCCGTAGTATCCGACGGACCGCCGACCAAACCGGCCTTAACTTCACGCATGGTCCGCAGGCCGTTTTCATCCAAAACATAAACATATGCGGCATCATCGGTATAGCGAACACTGTTTTTACTGATGGTCAAAACATTTTCCCGTTTATCTAGCACGAGGAAAAGCCGGGAGCTTGCATTCAGCGCGATGATCTGGTCCGAATTCGGTTTAAACAACACGCGATCACCTTCGACCGAGTAGACCACGGTATCGACATACACCGATGAACTCATTTCCATGGCTACTTCCTGGCCTACCGTGAAGTGATCGGCGTATTCGGTCTCCAGTTCAAACATGCAGACCGATGTATCGACGATCGAAACAAAGCCTTCCATATTTTCCACATATTTTCCGATGGTATTCGAACGTATGGTCGATACGGTTCCCTCGATCGTTGCAATGATGACGCCGTCATCGATCGCTTCCTGCAGTTTTTTCTGTGAGATCTCCTGAATGCTGATGCGATCCGTCAAATCTTGAATACGTTCGTCATAACGTTCATTGATCGCTTGAATCATCTCTTCATGATCTTTTTTCGAGATCTGCCGATACTTTCTGCGAATATCATTTTCACGCAGGTCCCATTCTTTTTGTTTGTTAAGTTCATCCACGGATTTTTGGTTCTGCTCCAGTTCGCTGTCCAGTTTCTCCAGTTCCTCTCGGAGCTGTTCAACATAATCCAGTTCCGCTAACAGTTCGCCCTGCTTAACATGGTCGCCGACCTTTACGAAGATATCACCGACCACACCGTTCGTTCCGAACTTAAGAGAGGCTCCGCCCAGTTCCGTAAACTTCGGGTACAAAAGCACCTGGTCATAGATGGTCTCTCTCTGGACCACGTCAGGCTTGTACTCAAACGGCTCTTGTGTCGCGATCACGGGAGATCTTCTTTCTTCGACCTCCTTCGGAAGCAACGAACAACCTGACATCGCCGAAAGGCTTAACCCGCACGCCAGCAGCACGCCCGCCTTTACTCGTTGTTTTTTCATATGTATCTCCTAATTCTGCCGCCGCGTATTCGCGAAAACGGCTTATTCACTCAAAAGAAGCTTCATCGATAACTCAAATAAGCCCTGTGCAGGTACATCCGAAACAAATGTACCATCCAGGTAAGCAACCTTAAACTCTTCTTTTTCTTTCGTATTGATCATGCAGATGTGCCCTGCCCCTACGGTCCGAAGCCGGTCTTCGCGTTCCAGACAGCGTTTGGTCTGTCGCGCCGTTCCCGCGCCTCCGTCGTAGATCGGCACATCCGCCGGCAGCACACGCGAGATCGCGCTGCGCAAAAACGGAAAATGCGTGCACCCTAAAACGACCGCGCCGACGCGCCCGGTCTCGGTAAAATAAGGTGCCAGACTGTTCATGAGATAATCCATCAGTTCCGGACTACCGAAATCTCCCTTTTCGACAAACTCCACCAGTTCGATGCTGGGGACGGAAATAATATGGCCCACATTCGCGAAACGCTCGCTCAGGTTCTTGAATTTCTCTTCGCGTAAAGTAAAGGGCGTAGCCAGGACCAGTATGTCCCGGTTCGGATGTTCTGTGATGGCGGGCTTGATGGCCGGCTCGATTCCGACGACCGTCAGCTCAGGGTATCGTTCACGGATCTGCGCGATCGCCGCGCTGGTCGCCGTATTGCACGCCACGACCAAAGCTTTGATATTGCGCTCCAGCAGGTATTCGGTTATTTGAAACGCCCGGTCCCGGACCTCTATAAGGCTTTTGGTCCCATAAGGCGCATTCAGAGAGTCGCCGTAATAAATATAATGCTCATTCGGCATCAGCGTAAGCAGCTGCCGCAAAACGCTGAGGCCTCCCAAGCCGGAGTCAAAAACTCCGATGGGTTCCGAAACAAACTCTCCGACGGTTTGTTCGTTCATAGTATACCTCTGTCCTCGCCGTTCCTCCGGCGAATATTCCGTCTATCATTTTACCACTGTGATTCGGTTTTTGCAATGATGTATAATGCGATTTTTCAGTTGTGAAACCCCGTTTCCATGTTGACTTTCACGGTTTTCTGTGCTACACTTTGCACATTGTCCGCCTTCGGCAGTTTTGTCACATTCACGCCGGAGCCACGGGGAGAAAGGAACCACATGGAACGCAAGATCGTTTTTCTTGATATCGATGGGACTTTGGTCCCGGAGCGCAGCGCTTACATACCCGAAAGCGCCCGCGAAGCTATAGCCCGCGCGCAGGCACAGGGGCACCTGATCTTCATCAACACCGGCCGCGCCTGGTCGAACATGGACGCATTCCTCTTCGACACGCCGTTTGACGGTTTCATCTGCGGCTGCGGCACCTACATCGTCTACCGAGGCGAGGTACTGCTGCATAAGAAGCTCTCCCGGGCGGCCTGCCGAAGCATCTACCGCTCCGCGCTGGACTGCAAAATGGACTTCATGGGCGAGGCGGACCACGGCCTGTACTGCGATCTGTCGACCTACTCGACGCAGGAGGCGCGTGATTTTATCGCCGACCTGAAGACACGTTATGACCTGAAGGACGACACGCCGGCATCCCGGATGCGTTTTGACAAATTCATCACCTGGACCGGTATCGGCGGCGACCTGCAGTGTTTTATCCGCGAAGTGAGCCCGTACGTCACCTACACCGACCGCGGCGGCATCTTCAGCGAGTACGTGCCCTGCGGCTACACGAAGGCCTCCGGCATCGACTTCGTGCTGGAGAAACTGAAGTTGTCACGCGATCACACTTACGCCATCGGCGACGGTCCGAACGACCTGCCCATGCTGCGTCACGTCGCACACCCCATCGTCATGGGCAATTCTTCCCCGGCCTCGATGTTTGATGAGGCAGAGTATGTCACCACTGGCATTCTGGACGACGGAATCGCAAACGCATTCGAGAAATTTATATTAAAATAAAAAGCCGGAGCACCCGGCCGAAACCCCACCTGAACTTACTTTTTCAAGTTTCCGGGTGGGGTTTTGCATATAGTCCGCAAAGAAAGCCCCACCTGAACTTACTTTTTCAAGTTTCTGGGTGGGGCACTCTGTCCTTTATGTTTTTTCACGAGACACGAACCGGCCAATCGGTGGTCGCAGCACAAGAGAATCCCTCGGCCGGAACAGATATTTTGTCCCTGCCGAAGTAAAATCCATCACTCTCCGAAGACGAGATCGCGCAGGGTCGGATGTATCTCGCCATAGCTTACGCCGTGGTTGCGTACGTGCTGTATATAGATCAACGCGGTCTTCGACGCCGTGTCCATGACCAGACAACTGCCGGCAGCGCCGTCCCAGCCGAAGAGTCCGGCAGGTGAAGTCGATCCGATCTGCTCCGGCTCCATGAGCACCTGCATGCCCACGCCGTAGCCGTAGCCAACGCGACCCATATTCACCGCAATGTCGTGGCGGGAAGCCTCTCCGAGCAGGTTCTTTTTGATCTGCTCCACGGTCTCGGGCTTCAGGATACGTTTGCCGTTTGCGGCAACACCGCCGCAGGCCAGCATATCGCCCAGAAGCGCATAGTCCGCCGCACAGCTGACCAGACCGGCGCCGCCGCTCTGATAAGCCTCCGACAGCTGGTAGTTGCAGGTCTGCTCCATGGGCACGATCTGTCCGCGATCGTTGCAGATCCACTGCTGCGCCAGGCGCGGCAGGGAGGTGTTATCCGGCTGGGCGAAAAACGTATCCTTCATGCCCAGCGGCTCCCAGATCGTCTTCTTCAGGTACTCGCCGAAGGACATGCCGCTGACCACCTCGATCACGGCCGCCACGACATCGTGGCTCAGGCTGTACAAAAAGTGCGAACCCGGCTCGAATTTTAAAGGAGTTTCGGGAAATGCGTCCACGAGCTCACGCGTGGTCGCCTGCATGCCTCGCTCTTTTAGCACGCGGACAATGCCCGGACGCTGAAGATCGTAATCCAGGCCCGACTGCATGGACACCAGGTGCCACAGCAGCATCGGCGTTTTCGCAGGGGCCGGACCATCCGGCGTCTCCACCGACAAATCTTTATATGCAGGAAGGTACCGGCTCACGGGATCGTTTAGCGATACCTTTCCCTGCTCCACCAGCGTCATAAACGCGGTCATGGTCTGGACCTTCGTCATGGAGAACATCAGGTAGAGCTGGTCCTGTGAAACGCTCTGCGTGCGCGAAGCATCGGCCGTGCCCGCCGTGTGGCGGTAGACCTGCTCATGGTCACGCATGACGATGCAGTCCACCGAAGGCACGCCGCCTTGCACGAGCCCGTCCAGATATCCGGTCATTTTGTTAAAATCGATCTCTTTCATGGTAAACCCCCATTTTTCTTAGAATTTCGGTCCATCGACCGATCTGTGTTTTCGGATCTTTCCGATCCGCCGATCGGATCCGTGTTTTCTTAATTCTGTCATTCAGCCGGTCTGCGGTTTCTAATCCTTTAAGTTCAGTCGACCGATTTGCGCTTCATTAAGATCGTGCTCAGCACAAACAGTGCAACGATCACGACCAGCGTAACGATGAGCGGAACGGCAAAATCGCGCAGCGCATATTCGTAGCGATCCTCGTAGCCCTTCTGTAACAGCATTCCCGGTGACGAGATACGGCCGGGAATGACTTTCGCGATCTTCGGGATCATACCGAAGACCATCTCCAACCCCAGAACCGCAACCATAGACACCAGCACTCCCGAATACTCCCTCCACAGTACGGAGAAGAAAACAAGCAATGCCAGAATGAACACACTGTACAGATAGAACATGGCCGTCATGTCCCAAACGCGGCGCATCAGATAAGCCTCCGTTCCCCAGTAATACTCGGTGTACATGAGGGTCACGCCGAAATACACGGCATATCCGGCCGTCCACAACAGGATCAGCAGGATCGCCTTGCCCCAGAGGACCGTGGTCTTCGCAAGGCCCTTCGTGACCATCGGGGTCAATGTATGCGCACTGTATTCTTTCGTGAAAATGTTTCCGAACATCAACACGAAGACCAGCAGCGGAATCCAGATGTTCTTCACGTACTGCTCCCAGGAAGTCAGCGCCGTGACTTCGGGGGGATCGTAGATCATGCCCATTTCCGCCATCTGATCCTGCATCAGTTCGATCAGCTTCGGTGTCAGCTTCGCGACGATGGGGTTCATGAGCCCGATGCCGAAGCATACGATCAAAAAGATGATCATGCGCCCACTGCGGTAACTGTCGGTAATTTCCTTTCGGATCCAGGCAAACATCACATTATTCATGCTTCGTCACCTCCATAAACAGATCCTCCAGAGAGGTTTCGGCGCGTTCCACCTTCACGACTGGGATGCTTCTTTCGGACAAGCCCGCCATAACGGCCAGCATCTTCTCATCGTTGCCGGTAAAGCACACTGTCTGCGCTCCCTCACGTTTCGCCTCGGGATAGCACGCGCACAGTGCCTCCGCTCCCTCCGGTGTAACGGTCTCCACCAGGAACTCTCCGCGCGTCTTCAGCGAGCGGACCTGATCGACCGTTCCCTCCAGTGCGATCACGCCGTCCTTCAAAAAAGCAACATCCGTGCAGATTCGTTCCACATCCGACAGAATGTGCGTGGAAAACAGCACCGTGGTCTCCTCACGGACATCCTTAATGATGTCCAGGATCTCCTTCCGGCCCACCGGATCCAGTGCCGATGTCGGCTCATCACAAATGAGCAGTTTCGGCCGGTTGATCAGCGCCTGAGCGATCCCGAGCCGCTGCTTCATTCCTCGCGAAAACCCTTTGATCCGGTGCTTCTCACCGGCCAGTCCCACACGCTCCAGAAGCTCCTCGGCGCGTTCTTTCGTGCGCTGTGCCGACAGTCCGCAGATCTTCCCGCAGAGCGCCAGGTATTCCCGCGTCGTGTAGAACGAGTAGAACTCCGGCACATCCGGCAGATAGCCGATCCCGCGGTTCGTCGCGGTGTCACCGTAGACCACGCGCTCACCGTCCACCAGGATCGTGCCCGCATCGGCCGCCAGCAGCCCCAGCACCATCTTCATCGTCGTGGTCTTACCCGCGCCGTTCGTCCCGACAAACCCGTAAATACTCTTCTTCGGAACATGCAGGTTCAGCCCCTTGATGACTTCTTTATCGCCAAAGCGTTTATAAAGTCCTTCAATCGAAAGCATGTTACTCTTCTTCCTTTCCCAACACGATGTAAAGGATCGGGCCGATGATCGAGAACAAACAACTGACCACGATCCAGACCACACGGTTTCCCATCTTATAGTGATCATGCTTCAGGATGTGCACCAGCGCATACGCCATCAATCCGAATTGGATCAATATCAGCGGGATCAAAAGGGGCAGATAATCCCCGATCTCAAATTCAGCCGCCTTCGCGGTCAATGTCATCCAGTTCATTCCAATCATTCTATGTTACCTCCTGCAATTTCGATAAGGCATTTCGCCTTTCGAAGGTATCTTACGACATTTAGTAAACCTCTGTACACGAACCGGTGGTAGAAAAAGGCAGGTTTCATGCGACTCAACTGCCGGTAGAGTCGGAAAATACCGACCCTTTTTCTTTCAACTGCAAACGTCAGGTCCCCGACCTTAAGTGCGGGGCTTACTGTGGTTCCCGAACCTTCTCGTACCAGGTCCCGTCCGTGAGCGCGCGCTTCAGGAAGCGGTCCGCCTCGCCGGCCAGTTCCTCCACCAGGTCGGTGTCGATGTTGTGCCCGCACTCCGAGTAGATCACCAGTTTACAGTGCGGCAGACAGTGCGCCGTCCGCACCATAAGCTCCGGCGTGCTGATCGGGTCGTCCACACCGCCTAAGATCAGCGTCGGCGTCTGAATGGTCCTAAGAGCCGCGCAGAGGTTTTCCTCGTTTTTGTATTTCATGAGTGGCCGACCGTACTCGATCGCCTTCTCGAGCGGGTGCGGCTCGCGGTTATGGGAAATATGCTCCTCACGGATCGCGCGTCGTTCCTTTCGCGCTTCATCCGTCTTTATCGGCGGGTCCATGGGCGGCGGCGACGAGATGATGCCCTGCATGAGCATTTGCCGGTAACTCATGGCGCCGGCAGCTAGGCTGTGCGGTCCGGGCACCATGGCCACGAACGCCTGCACGCGCTCCGGATGGCGCAGCAGCAGGTGCCAGCCCACACCGGACCCA
>ONPC01000001.1 GCA_900319565.1 uncultured Eubacteriales bacterium
AACCAGCGACGATTATGACATTGCCCAAGCTAAGCACAGCGCCCCGTATGCCGTCCGTCCCGCTATGTGGATCGATCTTAAACCGTAGATCATCAAATCTCGGATCATCCGAACGGGATTTCGATAAACATGAGGGGAATACCGATTCATTCTTTGACTTTTGCTAAAATTATAGGGGATTTGGGGGGATAGGATGCCAAACAATACGCGAATAATATTTGTTCGACATGCCAGGTCACAGTATGGCGAGGACGATAGAATAAGACCGCTCACAGATGACGGGTTAAAAAGCAGAAAAATCGTTGTTGATACATTGAAAGCATTTAAAATCGATTGTTTCATGAGCAGTCCATATAAAAGAAGCGTTGACACGATCCGGCCTGCCGCGGATTATTTCGAAATGCCGATCGTGACGGACGAACGTTTCAGGGAAAGAAAAGTTGGTACATGGGAAGATGGCTGGCTTAAGAAAAGGTGGGCGGATTTCTCGTGTGCGGAAGAAGGCGGGGAATGTCTTGCATCGGTGCAGGCTAGAAATATTGAGGCGTTAAAAGAAGTCCTTGCTGATCATGCCGGAGAAACCGTTGTTATTGGGACACATGGGACGGCTTTGTCGACCATCCTAAACTATTATGACAGCTCCTTCGGGCTGGATGACTTTATGAGAATCGTCGCATGGATGCCTTATATTGTGGAGTTGGTTTTCGCCGGGGATCGACTCATAGAAAAGAAAGAATTGGCAGCCTTTAGAGACCGAGGATACCCTGAGAGATCTTGCGGAGGAGAAAAACACGGATGGAATTGAAAAGAATAATTAGGAGGATTTAATATGATAATTCGAAAATATGAGGAAAAAGACCTTCGGCAGATGATAGACATCTGGAATGAGGTTGTTGAAGATGGAATTGCATTTCCACAGGAAGACTTTCTTGATGCTGCGTCAGGGAAAGAGTTCTTTGAGTCACAGAGCTATACCGGTGTAGCAGAAGATGAAGGACAGATCGTTGGCTTATACATATTGCATCCGAATAATGTTGGCAGATGTGGGCATATCTGTAATGCGAGCTATGCTGTAAAATCGAAGTGCCGGGGGCAGCATATCGGAGAAAAACTTGTAAGTGATTGTCTGCTTAAAGCAAAGGAGATCGGATTTAGAGTATTACAGTTCAATGCTGTAGTAGAGAGCAACATTCATGCAAGACATCTATATGAAAGACTTGGCTTTGTACAGCTTGGGATTATCCCCGGCGGATTTAGGATGAAGGATGGGCATTACGAGAATATTTGCCCTTACTATCACGTTCTTTAACGATCGATTCGCTTATTAAATTGTATTATTCTTCTTTCAGCCGTTTCAGGAACATATTTTACATGGCAGAACAGGAGTGTTAGAATAATGCTATTCCGTTTGACAAACTCGAGGCATTCTACAACGAATATCTCACCAGGTCCTGAACGATCCGAGGCGTTCTTTTCCTTGACAGTTTCCACGGATTATCATAAAATAAAAACATAAGAACACAGTTCGAAAAAATAGCCGGTGCACAGTGCAGCGAAACCGTGCACGGCGGATCATAAGGAGGCTTTTATGGGATTATTTGATAAGGCTATGCAGGGGGCATCTGCAGCCGGGGCACAGGCCGGCGCAGGCGCGGGAGAACTTTTGGCACAGTGGAAGGCCGACCGGGTCATCACCCTTTCTTCGGAGCCGGAGAGCTTGGAGCAGTTGAAGGCCGCAGTGGACGTGACAGATCCCGGCAGCGTTGCTGCTTACTGGGTGTACGCAGTTACCTGCCTGACGGCGGATTATGAGATCGGTATGAGCATGATGAAGTATCTCTTCGCGGATATCGAGCCTTTCGGCCGCGGCTTCACCGAGGGCGGCGTCAGCGGCAAGGCCGGCTGGGACAGTTATATGAACGAGCGTCTGAAGAGCGATGATTATCGCTGGCTTCCGCGTGCGTACTTTGTAGGCGCTGCAGCGTCCAACGGCTTCAATCCTACACGTCCGCTTTCCGTAGCGCTTTCGTTCAACGCGCCGAACACGGAGACCGTGAACGCACAGTCCGTTAAGCAGTTGGGCCGTTTGAATATCGTTTACTATGTGACGAGCAACGCGGCAGGGAACAAGGTCAATCTGACACTGAGTAAGTTTGACGGCAGCGACCGCTGGTACGTAACGAACGGGACGGCATCGTCCGGTCTGTTCTACGATCAGAGAGCAGGACTGACGGCAGAAGCGAAAGCAAAACTGTACAACTGATATGGGTAAAGGCTATATTATGGCGCTGGATCAGGGGACGACTTCGTCCCGCTGCATCCTGTTTGATGAAAATAAGAAGATCGTCTGGAGCGAGCAGGAGGAATTTCCGCAGCATTTTCCGAAGGCGGGCTGGGTCGAACACGATCCCATGGACATCCTGCATTCTTCCTTACGTGTCATGCATGCGAGCGTGGTGCGGCTGCGGGAGTTTGATCCCGAGGCGCAGGTGCGTGCGATCGGGATCACGAACCAGCGGGAGACCGTAGTGGTCTGGGATCGTGAGAGCGGGAAACCATTAGCTCCGGCCATCGTCTGGCAGTGTCGCCGCACGGCGGATGCCATGGAGGCGTTGAAGGCAGATCCCTACGGAGAAGTGATCCGTCAGAAGACCGGACTCATACCGGATGCGTATTTTTCCGCATCGAAGATCGCGTGGCTTTTGGAGCATGTTCCGGGGCTGCGCGGGGAGGCACAGGCCGGGAATGTATGCTTCGGAACGGTGGATTCCTGGCTCGTCTACAACCTGTCGAATGAGAAAACGCATGCGATGGATGTAACGAATGCGTCGCGAACCATGTTGTTTAATATTCACACGCGGTCCTGGGATCCGGAGCTTCTCGAATATTTCAATATTCCGGCGGCCATGCTGCCGGAGGTGAAGAAGAGCAGCGACCTTTACGGAACGTGCCGGATCGCGGATCTTATGCTGAACGGCGTGCCTATCTGCGGCGTGGCCGGAGATCAGCAGTCGGCGCTGTTCGGACAGGGATGTCTGGCGGCCGGCCAGGCGAAAAATACGTACGGGACTGGTTGCTTCCTGTTAATGAATACCGGAGAGAAAGCAGTGGATTCGCAGCACCGTCTGCTGACGACTATGGCGGCGCAGGTGGGAGACACAGTGCAGTACGCGCTGGAAGGCAGTGTATTCATGGGCGGAGCCTGCGTGCAGTGGCTGCGGGATTCGCTGGGGCTCCTGAAAACGGCAGCTGAAAGTGAAACTCTCGCGGAGTCGGTTCCGGATACCCTCGGGGCCTATCTGGTGCCTGCATTTACCGGACTGGGTGCACCCTACTGGGATCCGTATGCGCGTGGCGCCTTAGTCGGGATGACACGCGGTTTTCGAAAGGAACACCTGGTGCGGGCGACACTTGAGTCCATCGCTTACCAGGTATATGATGTGGTGCATGCCATGGAGCAGGACCTCCGGCAGGCTTGGACCGCCGATGCTGCACCGGCAGGAGCTTCCGGGGCGCAGTCTTCCGCGGCAGATGTCCCCGGCCTTACCACACTGAAGGTGGACGGCGGAGCCAGTGCGAACCGCTTCCTGATGCAGTTTGAGGCGGATATCCTGGGACGTCCGGTCGTGCGGCCGGAGTGCATCGAGACTACGGCACTCGGCGCGGCCCTGCTGGCCGGCCTCTATGTCGGCTTTTGGGATTCGGAAGCGGTCACTGTGCAGGATGCGACGGCGGACACCTTCCTGCCCAAGATGGAAGAATCCGTACGCGCAGAGAAACTGAACGGATGGAAAGAAGCCGTTCAAGGCGTGATCCACGGAGCATAAATAACGAAAAGATCGGGGCTGTCCGTTTGGACAGCCCTGTTTTTCAGGCTGAAATCAAAGCCCGTGAAAATTTTCGAAAAAAATTGCAAAAAACGCTTGACACTAACCTTACGTCACCCCTTATAATGGCAACATGAGAGGGGTGACGTAATGTGTCAGGTTGGACTGAAAACGTCACAGTGTGACCTTTAAGGGCACGAAAATCCTCTTAGATGTAATCCGGGAAAATGCTAAGAAGCATTTTCCAAACGATCGAAATGCCCGACGGCGAGAGGAGGAAGGTATGGAGTCTTCCACATTTTACACCACCGGCGCGTTTGCGAAGAAGGCCAATGTGTCCATACGTACCATCCGCTTTTATGATAAGCAGGGTATTTTGAAGCCGTCGCATATCAGTGAGTCGGGGTACCGTCTGTACACGGATGCGGATTTCGCGAAGCTCCAGAAGGTATTGACCCTGAAATATCTCGGTTTCTCCTTAGAGGAGATCATGGATATCACGGTCAATGATGACGACGAGGACTACGTGCGCTCGTCGCTGGCGCTGCAGCTGGAGTTGGTGAAGAAGAAACGTGAGAGCCTGCAGGTGGTCGAAGAGGCGCTTACAAAAACACAGCAGATGCTGGAGGGCGGCGCCGAAGGCGGAGTCAACTGGCAGCGGATGCTTCACCTGATCCACATGATCAGCATGGAGAGGTCGCTGGTGGAGCAGTATAAGAATTCCGCCAACATCCGCACGCGCATTGGCCTCCATCAGAGATTTGCAACGAACCCGGAGTCCTGGTTTTCCTGGGTATACCGGAACCTGAATGTCCGCGAGGGCATGACGGTGCTGGAACTGGGCTGCGGAAACGGCGAACTCTGGCGGACCAACGCCGCACAGATCCCGGCCTGCAAACTCCTTCTTTCGGATATTTCCGCAGGTATGTTGGCAGATGCCAAGGATAACCTGCCCATGCTGGCGAAACAGTGTACATTCCTGAATTTCGACTGCACGGGAGTCATTCCATTACCGGATGCATCCTGCGACATCGTCGTGGCAAACCACCTGCTCTTTTATCTCAAGGACATCGAGCCTGCGCTAAAAGAAGTGAAGCGGGTGCTCAAAAAAGACGGCGTTTTCTATGCTTCGACCTACGGTCGGGAGCACATGAAGGAGATCTCGCTGCTCGCGAAAGAATTTGACTCCCGTGTGACTCTGTCGGAGGTGGCGCTCTACGACATCTTCGGACTGGAAAACGGAAGGGAGATCCTGGGACGCGCGTTCCCGAAGATCGAACTGCTCATGCACGAGGACAGCCTGAAGGTCACGGAGGTCCAGCCCATTTTGGATTACATCCTGTCCTGTCACGGCAACCAGCACGAATACTTAAACGAGCGCTATGCAGAGTTTCGGGAATTCGTGGAGAAAAAACTGAAAACCAAAGGATATCTGAAGATCACTAAGCAAGCCGGAATGTTCCGGTGCACTATGTAGAGAAAAGAGAGATTGCGAAGCCGCATAATGCGGCGGAAACGGAGGAAAAATGAAAGGTATCGTATTAGCGGGAGGAAGCGGAACACGTTTATATCCTCTCACCAAAGTAACCAGTAAGCAGCTTCTGCCCATCTATGACAAGCCCATGATCTATTATCCGCTGTCGGTGCTTATGAATGCCGGCATCCGTGACATTCTGATCATATCCACGCCGGATGACACGCCGCGTTTTCAGTCCCTTTTGGGCGACGGAAAGCAGTTCGGCATCTCGCTTTCCTACGCGATCCAGCCCAGTCCGGACGGCCTGGCGCAGGCATTTATCATCGGTGAGGATTTTATCGGGGATGAACCGGTAGCCATGATCCTCGGGGACAATATCTTCCACGGCCACGGCCTGGACCGCCTGGTCCGCAAGGCAGCGGCGAAGACGACCGGCGCTACCGTGTTCGGATACTATGTGGATGATCCGGAGCGTTTCGGCATCGTGGAATTCGATAAAGACGGCAAGGCAGTCTCCATCGAGGAGAAGCCTGCAAAGCCGAAGAGCAACTATTGCGTGACCGGCCTGTACTTCTATGACAACAAGGTCGTAAAGTATGCGAAGGGCCTGAAGCCTTCCGCACGCGGCGAGCTCGAGATCACGGATCTGAACCGCATTTACCTCGAGAACGGCGAACTGGAAGTGAGCCTGCTGGGTCAGGGCTTCACCTGGCTGGATACCGGTACACACGAGTCCCTGGTCGATGCGACGAATTTCGTTAAGACCGTGGAGACGCACCAGCACCGCAAGATCGCGTGTCTGGAGGAGATCGGCTACTTAAACGGCTGGATCAGCAAGGAAGAGCTCATGAAAGTCTATGAGATCTATAAGAAGAACCAGTACGGCGCATACCTGATGGATCTGATGCAGGGCAAATTCCTCGGAAACTAAGCATTCCGGGGTTCATATAACAAAGCAGTCGGATGAGACTGTATAACACTGCGGGAACGGAAGGTTCCCGGGAAAAAGAGGAAACACGAATGGGAAAGATCAAAGTAACACGTTGTGAGATCGAAGGCCTTTGCGTGATCGAGCCGACCGTCTTCTATGACGAGAGAGGGTATTTCGTAGAGACCTACAATCAGAGAGATATGGAGGCGGAAGGCCTGAACATGGTATTCGTTCAGGACAACCAGTCGAAGTCGAAGAAGGGCGTTCTGCGCGGCCTGCACTATCAGAAGCAGTTCCCGCAGGGCAAACTGGTTCGTGCCATCGCCGGCGAGGTGTTCGACGTTGCGGTCGACCTGCGTAAGAGCTCGAAGACCTACGGCAAGTGGTTCGGCGTTGTGCTTTCCGCAGAGAATAAGAAGCAGTTCTACATCCCCGAAGGTTTCGCGCACGGTTTTCTGGTGCTTAGCGACGAGGCGGAATTCGCGTATAAGGTAACGGATTTCTACCATCCGGGCGATGAAGGCGGCGTTCTGTGGAGCGATCCCGAGATCGGGATCGACTGGCCCATCACCGAGGACATGGAGATCTGCCTGTCCGATAAGGATAAAGTCTGGAAGGGCCTGTCCGAGACATTTACGTTTGAATGATCCGAAACGCAGCAGCGAAACATACATAAGGAGATAAACACATGAAGATTTTAGTAACCGGCGGCGCCGGATTTATCGGCGGCAATTTCGTACATTATATGGTCAATAAGTACCCGGAGGATGAGATCGTGAACCTCGATCTTCTGACCTACGCAGGTAACCTGGAGACCCTGAAGCCTGTGGAAAACAAGCCCAACTATCGTTTCATTCGCGGCGACATCGCAGACCGCAAATTCATCATGGACCTGTTCGAGAAGGAGAAGTTTGACGTAGTCATCAACTTCGCGGCGGAGAGTCATGTAGACCGTTCCATTTCGGATCCGGGCATCTTCGTAGTTACGAACGTTCTGGGTACCCAGGTGCTTCTGGATGCTTCCCGTGCTTACGGTGTAAAACGTTTCCATCAGGTTTCCACCGATGAGGTATACGGCGACCTGCCGCTGGACCGTCCGGACCTGTTCTTCACTGAGACGACCCCGCTGCATACTTCCAGCCCGTATTCGTCCTCAAAGGCCAGCGCAGACCTCTTCGTTATGGCATACTACCGCACCTTCAAGCTTCCGGTGACCATCAGCCGTTGCTCCAACAACTACGGCCCCTATCAGTTCCCAGAGAAGCTGATCCCGCTCATGATCTCGCGTGCATTGGCCAATGAAGAACTGCCCGTATATGGTAAGGGTGAGAACGTACGTGACTGGCTGCACGTTCTGGACCACTGCGTAGCGATCGACCTGATCGTACGCAACGGCAAGGTCGGCGAAGTTTACAACGTCGGCGGCCACAATGAGCGCACCAACCTCGAAGTCGTTAAGACCATCCTCAAGGCACTCGGTAAGTCGGAGAGCCTGATCAAATATGTTACCGACCGTCCCGGCCACGACATGCGTTACGCCATCGACCCGACGAAGATCGAGACCGAGCTGGGCTGGAAGCCGACCTACACCTTCGATACCGGTATCGAGATGACCATCAACTGGTACTTAGAGAACCGTGAGTGGTGGGAGAACATCATCAGCGGCGAATACCAGAACTATTTCGACAAGATGTACGGCAACAGATTATAATTTCAAAGAGGTTTACAAAACATGAAAGTATTGGTTACAGGCGTCAAGGGCCAGCTGGGCTACGACGTGATGAAGGAACTGGCGAAACGTAAGATCGAAGCGGTCGGCGTGGATATCGAAGACATGGATATCACCGATCCGGTGGCGGTCGAGCGTGTGATCACAACGAAGAATGTGGACGCGGTCATCCACTGTGCGGCTTACACTGCCGTGGACGCAGCGGAGGATCAGCAGGAACTGTGCCGCAAGGTCAATGCGGTGGGCACGCGCAACATTGCCCGCGTGTGCAAAAACATCGATGCGAAGATGCTGTACATCAGCACCGACTATGTATTTGACGGCCAGGGCGAGCGTCCCTGGGAGCCGAACGATCCGAAAGCTCCGCTGAATTTCTACGGACAGACGAAGTATGAAGGCGAACTCGCGGTGCAGGAGCTTTTGGAGCGGTATTTCATTGTCCGCATCTCCTGGGTATTCGGCGTGAACGGAAAGAATTTCGTGAAGACCATGCTTCGCCTGGGTAAGGAGCGCGGCGCGGTCGGCGTGGTTGCGGATCAGGTCGGTTCCCCGACCTTCACCCCGGATCTGGCGGTGCTTCTGGTCGATATGATCCAGACCGAGAACTACGGCGTTTACCACGCGACGAACGAAGGTTACTGCAGCTGGTATGATTTCGCCTGCGAGATCTTTAAGACGGCAGGCATGGACCAGGTGAAGGTCAGCCCGCTGACCACGGATGCATTTCCCGTAAAGGCGAAGCGCCCGGCGAACAGCCGCATGGATAAGACGGCACTGGATCAGGCCGGATTTAAGCGACTGCCTACCTGGCAGGATGCACTTAAGCGCTACATCCCGGTGCTTCGGGAAACCGGCGAACTGTAAGACAGGATTACGAACAGGAATTATAAAATGCGAATGAAAAAGATGATCGCGCCGATCCTGCTGATCGCGTGGATGGGACTGATCTTTTACATGTCTTCGCAGCAGGGAGGAGAGTCTTCGGGCCTTTCGAATAAGATCGTTTCGAAGCTCTTTTCCCTCTTTCCTTTTTTGGGTGATCCGCACGATGAGAAAGCGGAGATTTTTCTTACATTTTCCTTAATTGTGCGCAAAACAGCCCACTTTACGGAATATTTGATCCTCGCGGTACTTGCTTTTTTCTTCATTTCCTCGTATTATGTTAACGTGGGTGCGTATATGTTTTCGTGGGCTTTTGCCACGATCTACGCGATCACCGATGAGATCCACCAGCACTTCATTCCGGGACGTGTTGCAGCGCCTCTGGATGTCTGTGTGGACAGCGCGGGAGCACTCTTCGGAGTGTATCTGGTGTTTCTGGTGATGCGCGCGCGAAAACGAAAACGCAGCCGTGCAGGAGGAAATACCGATGAGTTTTGAAGACAAATTACGTAAGATCAAGCCCTATGTTGCCGGCGAACAGCCGCAGCAGAGCAATGTAATCAAATTAAATACGAATGAGAATCCGTATCCGCCGGCGCCTGAAGTGCAGGAGAGAAGCCGGGAATTCGTGACCGATATTCTGAAAAAATACCCGGATCCGGATATCCATCTTTTAAATGCGGCCCTTGCAAAATATCACGGGGTAGACGAGAAGAGAGTGTTCTCCGGCGTCGGCTCCGATGATGTTTTGTCAGTGGCCTTTTTGTCATTTTTTGACAGCGATCTGCCAATTCTGTTCCCGGATATCACCTACGCGTTCTATCCGGTCTGGGCTACGCTGTATCGCATTCCTTATACCGAGATTCCGCTTGATGAAAATTTCCGCATCCGCCCGCAGGACTACTATGGGGATGTGAAGGAGAACGGCGGCGTAGTGATCGCGAACCCGAACGCGCCGACCTCCATTGCGGAGAGCGCGGATTTCATCGAGGACATCGTCCGCCACAACCCGAACAGCGTTGTTGTGGTCGATGAAGCTTATGTTGATTTTGGTGCGGAGAGCGTGCTTAGCCTGACCGAGAAATACGAAAACCTTCTGGTCGTGCGGACTTTTTCCAAATCCAGAAGTATGGCGGGCATCCGCATCGGCTATGCGGTCGGCAGCCCGAAGCTGATCGCGACCATGAACGCGGTGAAACAGTCGATCAACTCCTACACCATGAACCACATCACGATCGCGCTCGGCGTTGCATCCGTGGAGGACGACGCTTACTTCAAGAACGTTCTTTCGAAGGTCATGAAGACTCGCGAGGATGCGACGAAGCGGCTGCGTGAGATGGGATTCATTGTCCCCGATTCGAAGACGAACTTCCTGTTTGCGGAGTATCCCGGCGTGCCCGGCGAGTACATCTTCACCGAACTGAAGAAGCGCAACATCTACGTGCGCTGGTGGCCCAAGGAGCGCATCAAGAATCGCCTGCGCATCACGATCGGCACCGACGCTGAGATGGAGACCGTATATAAGGAAATCGAGAACATTATCAATGAATACAAGGCGAAATGAGGCTGAGCTATGGAACTGCTGTTACTTCTGGTGATCCTGCTTAGCTTGATCATCGTGATCGGGATGGCGAATACGAAGTTTTTCAAAATGCCGTCAGATATTGCCCTCGTGGCGTTTTCGCTGATCATCGGTATTCTGCTGGTGGCGCCGGAGCGCTTCGGCTGGTGGGACTGGGACGTCGAATTTATAACCGAAGTGGACATCGAACACTTCCTGCTGGAGGGAGTTCTGTGTTTCATGCTGTTTTCCGGCGCCAGCAAGGTGCATTTTTCAAAATTTATCTCGAATATCAAGCCCATCGTTTTACTGGCGCTTCTGACGACATTGATCTCGTCTACATTTTACGGGCTACTGTTTTACCTGTTTTCACTGGCGGTGCACCTGCCTTTGAATTTCTGGACTTGCGTGCTTCTGGGGTGTATCGTTTCACCGACCGACCCCATCGCCGCGACCAGTATTTTAAATAAACTGGGCCTGTCGAAGAGCGTGACCAGCGTCATCGAGGGCGAAAGCCTGTTCAACGACGGTACCGGCGTTGTGCTGTTCGTTTTCGTAAAGAGCATGGTCGGAGCGGGGCAGCAGGAAAACTTTATCGTCCTTTTGGGTAAGGAAGTTCTGGGCGCATTTGCCGTGGGCCTGGGCGTTTCGTTCCTGACTTTTGAACTGTTTAAGCGCACGAAGGAGCCGGTGCAGCAGATCCTGATCAGCCTGGTCAATGTCGCATCGGTCTACATCCTGTGTGAGCACTGCGGTTTTTCCGGCATCCTGGCCAGCGTGGTCTGCGGTATGTTTTACGCATTCCGCTGCGACCGTATCAAGCGCGAGCGCGAGGTATACGACCACAATCATCTGTACCAGGAGTTTTGGGACATCATTGACCACATTCTGAACAGTATTCTGTTCGTGCTTTTGGGTATCACCGCATTCTCGCATGATTTCTCCAAATATATCTGGCTGCTGATACCGGCAGCGATTTTGATCTCGTTGTGCGCCCGTTTCTTCGGTGTGACGATCTCATCGCTGATCGTCGGACGCAACCGCCTTCCCAGCAATTATTCCCTGACGGAATTTGTTTCCCTGATGACCTGGAGCGCGCTGCGCGGCGGTCTGTCCCTGGCCCTGGTGCTGGGATGCCACGAATTCCTCGCTTCGGATGTGTACCTGGTCCTGCTGAATGTCACCTACCTGACCGTATTCTTTACGATCCTGGTTCAGGGTCTTACGACCGGAAAGGTCTACCACATCATCGAGAAAAAGAAACTGAAGCGTAATATCGAGGAGCGAAAGGTTCACGAGAAAATGACGGAAAGAACGTTTACGGAGGATTGATAGGGATGAAGATAGTTATCGTAGGCGCCGGCGGCATCGGCTCCTGTTTGATCAGGTTTTTGGCAGAAGAGCATCACGAGATCACCGTGATCGATACGAAACCCCACATCGTCGAGTCCATTACGGATAAATACGATGTGAACGGCATATGCGGCAGCGGTGCCAGCTACAGCGTGTTAAAGAAGGTCGGAATGGAGGCGGTGGATGTGTTCCTCGCGATCACTTCTTCCGACGAAGCCAATATCATGGCCTGCATGATCGCAAAAGAGCTCGGCGCAGGTCATACGGTCGCGCGTGTGCGTGGTCGCGAGTATCTGGAGGACGTCGATGTCTTTCGGGAGAAGGTCGGTATTGACCATATCATCAATCCGGAGCTCGATGTGGCGAAGGAGATCCAGCGCCTTTTGCAGATGCCCATGGCGGTCAATGTACAGTCCTTTATGGACGGTAATGTCCTGCTGGCAGAGCAGAACATCACCGAGCACCACCCGATGGCGGGCCTGTCCCTGATCGATGTACACAGAAAGTTCGGCATTTCCATGCTGGTGGCTACGGTCACCCGCGATAAAAAAGCGTTCGTGCCGCGTGGCGATTTCGTTCTGCAGCCGGGCGATAAGATCAGTATCCTGGCACAGTCGCAGCAGATGGAGAAACTCCTGGAGCAGCTGAAAGTCGTGCAGCGTACGGTAAAGCGTGTCATGATGGTGGGCTGCGGAAGCATTGGCCTCTATCTGGGTGAACTGCTTCAGAGATCCGAAATGAAACTTAAGATCGTGGAGTTCGATAAGGAACGGTGTCTGGAACTGGCACGCCTGCTTCCCGACGTGTCCATCGCTTACGGCGACGGTATCGAAGAGAAGATCCTGGCGGAGGAGGGCCTCGCGAAGTGCGACGCCTGCGTTTCCCTCACCGGTGCGGACGACCGCAACCTGGTCGTTTCCATGTTCGCGTGGTCTCTGGGCGTTCCGAAGATCATCACAAAGGTCCTGAATGTCAGCTATGCGTCTGTCCTGCGCGGCGTAGAACTGGATAATACGGTCTCTCCGTACGTCATCAGCGCGAACAGTATCCTGCGTTACATCCGTGTTCTGAATAATACCGAGCATGCAGAGCAGATCCAGAAGCTCTATCGCATGGCGGATAATCAGGTCGAAGTGCTGGAACTGGCAGCGGATCAATTTTCAAAATTCGGCATTCAGTTCATGGACCCGGATTTCAAGATCCATCGCGGTATTTTGATCGCGACCATCATCCGCGACGGCGTGGTCCACATCCCCAACGGCAAAAGCACCATTGAGCCTGGCGACGAAGTCATCGTCGTTTCGACCGCTTCGGTGAAGATCCAGTGCCTGGATGATATTCTGGAGGAGTAGATCTACAGATCCGGTTTACAATTCTGAAAGAATGCGCAAGAGACTTCATTTATTTGATATACTAAGCCCAATAGTTTGAGGGAGAAAGCCCGCTTTACTCCCAAAAATTATTGGGTTTTTTGGGGCAATTCCTTCTCGTAATCGTTTGTGTTTTAGAGGGAGGCATGCTATAATACAGCAAGATATTTTAGGATTGCTCTTAAAAGATCGAGAGTTGTTTATGCCTGTTGACAGGGGCCGGGGAGTATACAGTAAAGGTTAAGTGTTAAGGTAATATAATTCGGAGGAACTAAAGAATGAAAGAAGCAAAACAAAGAACTGGAAGAAAAAGAACCATGCGGATCGGCGGTCTGTGTATGGCAGCACTGGCGGTCGTATTTGCGCTGATACTCTTCCTGCCGGGCAGAAAGGCAGCGGCGCAGGATGGTTCCTTTGCAGGCAAGGGAACTGCGGAAGATCCGTTCCTTATAGAGGATGTTGCGGACCTTCAGGCGTTGCAGGCCCGTGTAAATGGAGGTGATCCCTGCAAGGACGTGTATTTTCTGCTCGTAAACAACCTGGATCTTTCGGAGGTTTGCGGGGAAAATATCGGAAGCTGGGTGCCTATCGGTAATAAGAACCATTCTTTCGAAGGCTCTTTTTCCGGTGAATTGAAAGAGATCAGCGGGTTATATATCAATGA
>ONPC01000220.1 GCA_900319565.1 uncultured Eubacteriales bacterium
CAAAAAAGAAAGCATCCAGACCATCATCGATATGGGACGCATGAAAAAAGAGGGCAAATGCAAGGCGTTGCTGGCCACCGGTTGCCTCGCGACCCGCTATGCGGAGGAAATCCGCCGCGAACTTCCCGAAGTCGATGGCCTTTTATCCGTAAATTCCGTTCTGCGGATCGGTGAACTGCTAAACGAGGTTCTCTCTGACCTTAATAAAACCGGAACGAAGGATCCGATCCCGGTTCCGTATATTTCTGCTCCGGACCCGAAGCCATATGCAAAAGCAAATCGTATGGTTACGACCGGCGGGCACTATGCATATCTGAAGATCGCCGAAGGCTGTGACCGAAAGTGCACATATTGCATTATCCCGAAGATCCGCGGGCATTACCGCAGTTTTCCTATGGAGGATCTGGTCGCGGAAGCAAAAGGTCTGGTTGAAGCAGGAGCACGTGAACTGATCTTGGTGGCGCAGGATACGACCCTGTATGGTACGGATCTGTACCGGAAGCCCATGCTTGCAGCACTGCTTCAGGAGCTTTCTAAGATCGAAGATCTGAAATGGATCCGCTTGCTGTATTGCTATCCGGAGAGTATCGACGATTCGCTGATCGCCGCGATGCGGGACCTTCCGAAGGTATGCCATTACATTGACATGCCGATCCAGCATGCGAGTGATACGATCCTGAAGAAGATGGGGCGGCATACCGACCGCGAACATATTCTGAAGGTGATCGCGCATCTTCGTGAGGAGATCCCCGATATCGTCCTTCGAACGACCCTGATCGCGGGTTTTCCCGGGGAAACGCAGGAACAGTTTGAAGAGATGAAGGAATTCATCGACATGGTTTCGTTTGACCGCCTCGGAGTTTTTCCTTACTCCGCGGAGGAGGACACGCCGGCCGCCGAAATGGAAGGCCAGTGCCCCGAAGATATAAAAAGAATGCGTGCAGATTCCCTGATGGAACTGCAGCAGGAAATATCCGCAGATCTGTGCTCGGATCATATCGGGCAGGAACATGACGTCCTGGTCGAAGGGTTCATCCCCGAAGAGGGCATGTTTGCGGGAAGGACATATATGGACGCCCCGGGCGTGGACGGCCTCGTTTTCTTTGCATCACCCGATCATGAATGGATGAGCGGAGATATCGTGCGTGTACGTATTACGGGTGCATATGAATATGACCTGACAGGAGAATTGATCAATGAACTTACCCAATAAACTTACAGTGCTTCGTGTGCTACTCATACCGGTCTTTGTGGCCTTTATGATCTTTCCCTTCGGAATTCCGTATCAAAACTGGATCGCGCTTTCGATCTTTGTGATCGCCAGCATTACCGACCTTTTGGACGGAAAGATCGCACGAAAGAGAAATCTGGTCACGAATTTTGGAAAATTCATGGATCCGCTCGCGGATAAAATGCTGGTTTGTTCCGCTTTGGTATGCCTGATCGGCGTGATCGATCGTCCGGGGCTTCCCGGCGTGATTCCGGTCCTGATCATTTTATGGCGCGAATTCATTATCAGCGGCTTCCGACTCGTCGCTGCGAAAGACGGCATCGTCCTGGCGGCCGCGATGAGCGGAAAGATAAAGACGGTCTGCCAGATCGTTATGGTAGTCATTTTACTTATTCACTGGGACTACACCTGGTTTTTCGTTCTGGAATGGGTGTCTATCGTAGTGGCGGTATTTATGACGATCTACTCGCTGTGTGAGTATCTGATCAAAAATAAAAACGTTTTTTCGGATGGGCTAAAATAATGACAGAGGAATTGGTTGCACTTTTACTCGCAAAGAAAATGACAGTCACCACAGCGGAATCGTGTACCGGCGGTCTGATCGCAGCTACACTGATCTCGGTTCCGGGCGTGAGCGCATGTTTGAACGAGACCATTGTGACCTATGCCAATGCATCCAAGCATAAAAGACTCGGCGTATCGGAGGATACACTGGCGACCTATGGGGCTGTCAGCGAGCAGACCGCAGGCGAGATGGCGCTGGGAGCGCTTGCATTCGCGGATGCGGACATTTCGATCGTTTCGACCGGGATCGCCGGTCCGGATGGAGGAACCAAAGAAAAACCGGTCGGACTGGTGTATATCGGTATCGGCTGCAGGGCGCAAAACAAAGCCTTCGTCAGCCGCCATGTTTTTGACGGCGACCGCGCATCTGTACGTGCACAGGCTGTCGAGACAGCGATCGCAAAAGCCATCGAGGTAGTTAAAGGGGTTTGATTTAATGAATCAGTATAAATATAAGAGTTACGAACGCAACATGATCAAAAATAAAGATGAGGCGAAAAACCGCGCATCTTATGTCAAAGAAATAGAGACGCTAGCGCAAACGCTGGCTTACGCATCGGCCGCCTACGAGTTTGTCGGACTTTCTCAGGATGAGAAGATCCTTGAGAACGAAGAGGTGGTTCTTTTGGGAAAGGAGATGTTTTCCCTCGCCAAAACGATGCTGGATACTCCTGCGGACGCAGAGGCCGGACTGCTGGATCTGCGCGACCGTCTTAAGAAACATATGGACTGTCTGATGGTCTACAACGACCGTTATTCGATCTACGCGAAGGTGCTTTCTTCCATGCGTTCCCAGTTTGAAGAAGTAGAGACGGATCCTTCGTTCGATGTCGAAGAGTTTGCTGATCAGGTCGTGGACCGACTGATCAAAGAAAAGGACAATGCGTCCCTTAAGACACTTATGATGGAGATCATCAGTGAACTTCCGGTTCGTATGACCCGTATCAAATTCTATGAGCATATTTCCGACGGACTTTCGGTCTATATCGGTTCCGACCGTTCGTCCCTGGATGACTTTTTATATTCCGTGCGCAACGCCGCGGGCCTCTATGAGCCGGCAGGTATGCAGGAATTCTTCCCGGAACTGGCGGAATATCTTAAAAAGTTTGAAGATCTGGACTACAACCATATCTCCGCGGACGATTATGCAACCGCGGCATATACGATCAATGAGTGTTTTTCCTATCTGTCCATGCTGATCGACCTGATCAACATCCTGGCGACAATCACGAATGAACTTTTGGTCGTAGCCATGACAAAGAACGAAGACCTGACCGATTCGGCTTTCGTGTCCCGATCCATCTTAGAGATAGTCATGGAACGCTTTACATTTGATGAAAACGTAGAACTGATCAACTTATTAATGGATCAGCTGGTATTGCTCGAGGGCGTGCAGGAGCCGCTCCTCGAGGAGATGTATGAGATCGAAGGCTCCATCGATAATCTGCTACACAGCACGAATTATACCGTGGCTTCCGAGAAAAAAGACGAGATCCTTCGCTTGCGTAACATCTGCGAATTGCTTTCGGTCAACAACTATTCGGATCTGAGCCGCGAAGAGACAGAGCAGAAGACTTGCGAGAAGGCCGATGTCGCCGTTGAATTCGCCAAATTGCAGAACGAAATGGATGTTCGCCTGCGTAGCGTCGAGAAAGTCGTGGCACGCGCGATCATGTCCCGTGTGCTCGGATATCTGCCGTCGAATTTCTCAAATGTACGTAATCTGAAAGACTACATCGTAGCTTCCTTAAGCGGATGCAGCGATCCGAAGGAGAGGGCAGTCTACGCCGATAATATCCTTGATACGCTGTATGCGTACGAGGAAGATGAATATGATGACGATGATGACGTGTTCGGCGACGAAGACGGTGCATACGAGGATGCGCCCGACACCGAAGCCTGATAGTTTATAGTTGCAAATATCCGTAAAATCGGTTAAAATGAATAGAAGAAAAGGGACCGTTCGACGAAGGAATCGGTAACGGAAAGGAGCGCGAGATGAAATGGTATCGTAAATTGTATACGGGCGATTCGGCGCGCTCAAAACGTTTTCGCATCGTTTCCCGCGTAAAGCACGGACGGTACATGAAGGACGTGTTTCTGATCACGCTGGCATCCAATCCGAAAAACCTTCTGGATATCTACCCGGGGTACATTTGGCTGCAGCCGTATTTTCAGGAACAGGATCAACTGATCCTCGGGATCGCGTTAGGTAAGGACGAAGCCTTTGCAGTGGCGCAGAAGATCATCGAGGATGTTTACGGGAATACCGGAGCGCTCGGCGTGCAAGAGTACTTCGAACCGAAAGCAGAGAGGGTGTGATCGTAGTTGGGTATTGTTTGGTTGATCCTGAAGATCATCGGTATCACACTCCTGGTCATCCTCGGTTTGGTACTGTTTTTGGTTCTGGTCGTTTTGATCACACCGTTTCGATATCAGGTCAACGCTTCGTATCATGATGAACCATATGCGGAAGTCAAATTTCATTTTTGGCTACGTGCCGTTGTGGCGCGGGTCACTTTCAAAGATAAAAAGCTTCTGGGTATTTTACGGATCCTGTTTATCAAGAAGAAGCTAATGGAAAAAGACTTCGGTAAAAAGGGTGAGGTCGTCGTTTCGGACGGTCATGTACTTCCGGATCAGTCGGCACAGCTTTTGGCGGATGCTGAAAGTTTTGCCGAGAACATGGATGCGCAGGCTGAAAGTCAAACGGAAGAAGGCAGTGCTTCTCCCGATGCAGCGGTTTCCGAAGATAAACCGGAAGAAAACATAAAAGCGGATAATGCTTCTGAACCGGAAACGATTTCCGAAAGCGAAGAAGGAAACGCAGAAGGTTCTTCCGAAGAGGATGCATCCGCGGAAACATCCGAAGCAGAGATCGCGGAAGAAGCCGGGCAGGCAGAAGATACACAGACCGGATCCGGCATCGAAGCGAAGATCGAGAGCATAAAAGCGAAGGGACAGCAGATCGCGAAGACCGTGACCGAGAAAAAGGAGATGGTCGACCGTTATGTCGATTTCGCTACACAGGAACACACGAAGCGGGCGGCAAAATATGTCGGTAAAAAGCTTGTGAAGGTCTTAAAATCCATCCGTCCGAGAAAGTGCAAAGGTGAACTCAAGCTCGGACTTAAGGATCCTAAGACGATGGGCATGATCTGCGGATATAGCGGCATGTTCTATCCGGTCTATTATAAAGCGATCGATTTCCAGCCGGTATTCGGTGCGGATCATACCGTGATCGACGGCGAGATCGAGATCAAAGGCCGCATCATTTTGATGGCGATCGTGGTCAGAGCGGTTCCGATCCTGTTTAAGAAGGATTGCCGCAGAGTTTGGAAAGATTTCAAGAAACTGAGAAAACATTGATCAGGAGGATATAGAAGATGGCTAAAGAGAACTCTTTAAGAGAGACAGTAGACAGTTTATTTAAGGGAATGGATGGTTTCGTATCATCTAAGACCGTTGTCGGAGACGCGATCCAGGTAGGCGATACGATCATTCTGCCTTTGATCGATGTGTCCTTCGGCATGGGTGCAGGTGCGTTCGTCGGCGAGACGAAGGAACGCGGCGCGGGCGGCATGAACGGAAAGATGAGCCCCAGTGCAGTCCTTATCATTAAAGACGGTTATACCCGTATGATCAGCGTGAAGAATGCGGACACAGTCAGCAAGCTGGTCGACATGGTTCCGGATCTGATCAACAAATTCACCAAGAAGGAAAGCCCTGAGGTGCAGGAGAAGATCGACGAGATCAAAGAAAAAGAAGAATTCGAGTAAAAAAATAAGTCCGAACCCGGTGCTATGCATCCGGTTCGGACAAATTTAAATCTGCCTTGTTTAACAGATCACTATAGTTTAAGGATCGCTGTTATCATTAAGCTCTTTCAACGTAACCTGACTTCAAGCAAGAAGTGCAGATATGTACCTTCTGAGCACTCTCACCGAGTTTAACACGTACGGTACGAATGTTGGACTTCCACATCTTGTTGGATCTTCTATGAGAGTGGCTGACGTTGCAGCCGAAATGAGCACCCTTACCACAAATATCACATTTTGCCATGATAGCACCTCCTTACCTGTCGGCAATCCGAATTATTATCATTCATATGCGGGCTTAAACCGCCTTTGCGCATACGCAACATTGATATAATAACAGAAGTCCGGCTGTTTTGCAAGCGGAAAATGAAAGAAATTAAAAAAAGTTATTCCCTTTTCAGGGAGAATCGATTATAATAGTACAGGCTTCACTGTCAGAAAGCGAGGTTTTACAGATGAAAGGCATTATCAAGAACGCAAACGGTGAGCTTCATATCGACCAGGATGTTATCGCGAAATACGCCGGCGCCAGCGCCTGTGAGTGTTTCGGCATCGTCGGTATGGCAGCCATCAACATGAAAGACGGTATCGTCAAATTGCTCAAGAGAGAAAGCCTGACACACGGTGTCAATGTATCGATCGAGAACAACGAGCTTGTGATCGATTTTCATGTGATCGTTGCCTATGGCGTCAGCATTTCTTCGGTTTCCGCGAACCTTGTATCCAACGTGCGCTATAAGTTGGAATCATTGACCGGAATGAAAGTGAAGAAGATCAATGTATTGGTGGAAGGTATTCGCGTGATCGACTGACAGTCGATGCGATCCCGCTTGGAGGTTTTGTTTTGAACAACACGATTGACGTACAACTTTTTTCCAAAATGTTTCTGGCCGGCGCTCAGAACCTGGAAAACAAAAAAGAGATCATCAATGAATTAAATGTATTTCCCGTTCCGGATGGTGATACGGGAACCAACATGACGCTTACTATCATGGCCGCTGCGAAGGCAGTTTCCGGCATGGAGGAAAGCGAGTACTCGTTTGAAAGCCTGTGTAAGACGATATCGTCAGAGACTATGCGCGGCGCACGCGGTAACTCCGGCGTTATTCTTTCACAGCTTTTGCGTGGTTTCACGAAGGTCGTTCGTACGGCGCAGGCGATCGATATCCCGACGCTGACCGACGCGCTTACGCGTGCGACCGAGACGGCGTACCGCGCTGTTATGTCTCCGAAGGAGGGCACGATCTTGACCGTGGCCCGCTGCATTTCTGAGAAAGCCGAAGAATTAAGCAAATCCTGCACGGATATGAATGAATTCATGCAGGAACTTATAAAGGAGGGCGATGTAGCCCTGGAGTCTACACCGGATCTGCTTCCTGTATTAAAAGAAGCAGGTGTCGTGGATTCCGGCGGTACCGGTCTCATGACCGTGATCAAAGGCGCCTATGACGCTTACTGTGGCATCGAGATCCCGATTCATATCGAAGCTGCTAAGGGACTGGGCATCATGATGCATAACATCCCGAAGGCGGATATTGAAACAGCCGATATCAAGTTCGGTTATTGTACCGAGTTCATCATCATGCTGGACCGTGAATTTTCCGAGCAGGAAGAGCAGGAGTTTAAGGATTTCCTGATGTCCATCGGTAATTCCGTAGTCTGTGTATGCACCGATGACTTGATCAAAGTTCACGTACATACGAACGATCCCGGTAAAGCATTTTCCAGAGCGGTTCAGATCGGTCAGCTCGATAAGATGAAGATCGACAACATGCGCTTAGAGCATACCGAGAAACTGTTTAAGGATGCTGAGAAGTTGGCGGCACAGCAGGCGGCTGAAGATGCTAAAAAGATCAAGGTTGTCGAACCTCGTAAGCCGTATGGTTTTATTTCCGTTTCCGTCGGAGACGGCCTGTCGGAAGTATTTACCAGCCTCGGCGTCGATTATATTATTTCCGGCGGTCAGACCATGAACCCGAGCACGGACGACTTCCTGTCCGCGATCGAAAAGGTAAATGCAGACACCATTTATCTGCTCCCGAATAACGGTAATATCATTATGGCTGCAAACCAGGCGGCGGCTCTCACGAAGGATCGCAAGATCTACGTGATCCCGACGAAGAACATCCCGCAGGGCGTTTCCGCTTTGGTGAACTTCATCTCGACTTCTTCACCTGAGGAGAACTTCGAGACAATGTGCAGCGAGATCCAGAATGTAAAAGCCGGTTCCGTGACCTACGCGGTGCGGAATACGCAGATCGACGGCGTCGATATCAAAGAAAACGATATCATGGGCCTGTCGGATCATTCCATTCTGGCAGTCGGTTCCGACATCAACGACACGGCGCTCGAGATGATCAGCAAGATGGTTGACGAAGACAGCGTGCTTTTGAATGTATATTATGGTGATGACATCTCTGATGAAGCTGCGGAGAGTTTCCGCGAGACGTTGGAGAAAGAATATCCCGATTTTGATGTATTTGTTCAGAAAGGCGGACAGCCGATCTACTATTACATCGTATCGGTAGAATGATGCATAGAAAACTGTAACTGTGCAGGATCTCGAGGTAAAGACGGTTTCGTTTTTACCTCGTTTTCACATACGGTGTCATTCGACATATTGTGTGACTGCTTTAGGTCCGGACACGAAGACATATCGGAGGAAAAGCATGAAGAAGAGTGATCCGATAGGCAGCCTGAAAGGTGTCGGCAGCAAGACTGCCTTGCTGTTTCAAAAACTGCATATAGAGACGATCGAAGACCTGCTCATGTATTTTCCCAGAGATTACGAGGTGTACGAGAAGCCTGTGACTCTTCGTGAGGCGGTTGCAAAGAGTTGTGTGAGCGATGGGGCATCCGGAATCGTTTCGGTGTACGGACGGATCAAAAAAGGAGTCGTTCTGAAGAAGAAAGGGAACCTGACCATCGCGATCACGAGCGCAGAGGACATCGACGGGCGCGAGTTTACACTGGTCTGGTATAATGCACCGTTTGTACGCGCACTGTTTCATACAAATGATACGTATATATTCCGCGGACGCATATCCGAACTGCGAGGTTCCCGCGCGACTTTTGAACAACCCGAATATTTCAAGCCCGAGGACTATAAACCGCAAATGGGTAAGATGCTTCCCATCTATCCATTATGTAAAGGAATCTCGCGTAAGCTGATCCAAAAATGTGTATTGCAGGCTATTGAAAATCTGCCTGAAATCGAGTATACTGAACCTGTCGGAATGGACGAAGAGTACATCCGCAAAGCCGGCCTTTTGTCGGTATATAATGCCATTACAAAGATCCACTTTCCGGCGAATGAAGAAGAGTATGAAAAGTGCCGCAGGTCGCTTGCATTTCGCGAGTTTTACCGCTTTGCGCTGATGCTTCGGCTGATCCGAAAGACCTATGCAGGCGTGGCCAATGCCTATCCGGATCTGAAGACGCATCCGGAAGTCGACCGGTTCATCTCGAATCTGCCGTACCGGCTTACGGGAGCGCAAATGCGCGCCTGGCAGCAGATGCGCAGCGAGCTTACCGGCCCCGATACGATGCATCGCCTGCTTCAAGGGGATGTCGGAAGCGGTAAGACCATCGTGGCCTTCCTGCTTTTGTATGAGACTGCATTGTCCGGCTATCAAGGCTTCTTAATGGCGCCGACACAAGTGCTCGCACATCAGCATTATGTGAATTTCACCTCGTGGGTGGAAGAATACCACCTGCCGCTTCGGATCGGCTTTCTGGCCGGTTCGGTCTCGGCGAAGGAGAAGGCAAACATTTACCGGAAACTCGAGGACGGTGAACTGGATATCGTTGTCGGAACACATGCGATATTTCAGGAGAAGGTGCTGCCGAAACGGCTGGCCCTAGTCATCACGGACGAACAACACCGTTTCGGCGTAGAGCAGAGAAAGAGTCTTACAGATAAAGGATCGCACCCTCATGTTTGCGTTATGAGCGCGACTCCGATCCCGCGTACGCTCGGCATGATCCTGTACGGAGACCTGAACATTTCCGTGATCGATGAGAAACCCGCGAACCGGTTACCCATCAAAAACTGTGTGGTAGATACCGGATATCGACCGCAGGCCTATCGTTTTATCGAAAAGCAGATCGAGGCAGGCCATCAGGCCTACATCATTTGCCCTTTGGTAGAAGAAAGTGAACTGATGTCTGGTACGAACGTCATCGACTATGCCGAAACCATCCGGAGCAACATTCCGGATGCCCGCATCGAGATCCTTCACGGTCGCATGTCGGATGCGGAGAAAAACCGTATCATGCAGCTCTTTCTGGAGCATTCCGTAGACATTTTGGTGTCTACCATTGTCGTGGAAGTCGGCGTTGACGTTCCGAATGCGACTGTCATGATGATCGAAGATGCGCAGCGATTCGGCCTGGCATCCCTGCATCAGCTCAGAGGCCGCGTAGGCCGCGGTGACGCGCAATCCTACTGTATTTTCATTCAGACGGAAGGGTCTTCCGCGGAAAATGAGAGGCTTAATGTTTTAAATCATTCCAATGATGGTTTCTATATCGCCGAGCAAGACCTGAAACAGCGAGGTCCCGGCCAGCTTTTCGGGCATAAGCAAAGCGGTTCCCTGGTATTTCGCATCGGTGATGTCTTTGAGGACGCGGATGTATTTACCGAGGCGGTCCAAAAGGCCGACGAATATTTCGCAGGGCTTGACGAAGACGCCCGTGCTAAACTGGCACAGGATTTCGCAGCAGCGGGATATGATACATACGACGGTAAGCCTATGGCTTTACTATAAATCTAAATCAATGAGGTTATGAAAAATGGGTATTTTAGCAAATTGGCGTAAACTTGCATATGAAACACAGCGTACACCGCAGGACGAAGAGAAGTTCTGGGCCGGTTACTTCACCTTAGAGCAGGGCTTTTATAAGACTTTGCTGTCTACAGATGAAGTGATCTCCGGTACCGTTAAGGAACTCGCCGAAAAGTTCGACGTTTCTCTTATGGTCATGACCGGTATCATCGACGGCATTGATGACAGCCTGGTTACCAAGAACCCGATCGATGAGATGGAAGAGGATACGGTGGTTTCCTTTGATTACGACAAGGAGCTTTTGTATAAGAACATGGTAGCCGCTAAAGCAGAGTGGCTTTATACACTTCCCGAGTGGGAGCGTCATCTGACGAAAGAGCGCCAGAGTGAGCTCTACAAAGAGCAGAAGAAATCCACCACGATCGTAAAGCCCGCGAAGATCGGCCGCAACGATCCCTGC
>ONPC01000074.1 GCA_900319565.1 uncultured Eubacteriales bacterium
ATGCAATATGAAACAAATGCTGCGCACCACTTCCCATAGTTTCCAGTTCCACATCCTACATTAAAGTATTCGTTTATTTTATTATTTCGATCATTAGCGCCGAGTTTTTTCCAGTTTTCATACTCCCTACTCGCATATTGTGTGACAGACGTTTTTGTTATGTTATACGTTCCAATCAAGTATTCAGCGTAACCGCCAGTGTAACCCTGCGGAGCACTTCCTGCCGCATAAATCTTAAGGACAACGGTTTGTCCCTCATAAATATTGGAAAAATCAGGTTTACTGTTAGCGCCAAGTTGAAAGCCTGTATAAGATGTATAACCCGGGAACGCCCCCTGAACATCTGGTCTATTAACTTTATTCAAAGTTCCAGTATATGTACGTCCAGCATAATTATAGGAATACCAATATTTAGTGATAACTCTCCCATAAGCAGCCATCCAACCCTGCAACGAATTTGTTTTCCACTGATCAACAGTTACGTTTGCAACAAAGCCCGTTCCATTCCCCATAGCATTTACAGGGAAGTCACTATAGGCAAGGAAGTTCTTGGAAGCAGCCGCCTCTGTCTTTTCACTCATCATCGGTACCAAGCCAAACACCATAGCGATCGATAGAATCGCTGCTACTAAACATTTTCCAAATCTTTTCATCTTTTTCTCCTTTAGACTTTGAGGATGTGAACACGCCAGTAACTTACTGTATTCCTCATCCTTGAATATATACACCGAGTTAATGAACGTACAATAGTAACATTTTTTACCATCTCCTTTTCTTGCTTATTTGTTCATAGCTCAGGGCATTTCGGATTATAGTCACAGATCGTCAGCCATACCAACGCTTTTATCTTCGAATAAATAGTTAGGCATTTACTGTGTATAGTTGTGAGATGTTTATCCTATCATTAGCCAGATAACAACCTTTCATGACTATCAATTTGTAGTGTATTTGTTTAAACATGTAGCATTATATCACATAGTTGTCCGAATTAACAGTATTATTCGATAATTAAACATTACATTTTTGTTTCAATAGTTTTACAAATTTATTTCGTTTTCCACCGCATTCCTCCCTCTTATCAACACCCCGTTTTTGTGTCCGATATTACACGTCCTTCATCATTTTTATGTTTTTTCCCACACAAAAATTAAGCCGGCCGCCTGCATTAGCACAGGCGGCCGGCTTCACAATTCAAATAATACCATTCAGCGTAGGTTATACTCCCGCACCTCTACGCGATCTTCCAGCTGACAGCCTTCTTACGGCCGGTCACGAAGTTCTTGTAGATGCCGTCCTGCTTCATGAGGTCTTCGTGTTTGCCTTGCTGGACCACGCGGCCTTTGTCGATCACGAGGATGCGGTCGGCGTCGCGCACGGTCTTGAGGCGGTGGGCTATCATGAGGATGGTCTTCTCGCGGGTCAGGTTGCGGATGGCCTCGGTGAGCTCGCGTTCATTTTCCGGATCCACGTTTGCGGTGGCTTCGTCCAGGATGATGATGGGGGCGTCCTTCATGATGGCGCGGGCTATGGCAATGCGCTGTTTTTCACCGCCGGAGAGATTGGCGCCGCCTTCGCCCACGATGGTGTCGTAGCCCTCGGGGAGGGCGCTGATGAATTCGTGGCAGCGGGCCAGTTTGGCGGCGGCGATGACTTCGTCGCGGGTGGCCTCGGGCTTACCGAAGCGGATGTTGTTCAGAATGGTGTCCTCGAAGAGGTAGACGCGCTGGAATACGAAGCTGAAATTCTCCATGAGGGAGTCGAAGCTGTAGTCCTTTACGTTGCGGCCGCCCAGGTAGACGGCGCCCTCCTGGACGTCCCAGAAACGGGCCATGAGGGAGGTCAGCGTCGTTTTTCCGCCGCCGGAGGGACCCACGATGGCGGTGGTAGTCTTCTCCGGAATCTCGAGGGTCACGTCGTCGATGATCTTGCGATCGCCGTAGGCGAAGCTCACGTGGTCCAAACGGATGTTGCGGTTCTTCGGGTGGATGTCTTCGCCGTCGATGTCCATGGGCTCGATGGCCAGGATCTCGTCGACCAGGTCGACGCCCTTACCGATGATCTTCAGAAGTGCGGTGTAGACGCCTGCGGCATCCAGGGACTCAAAGATCATGAAGGAGCACAGAAGCATGGTGATCAGGTAGTTCAGAGCCATGGATCCGTCGAAGTAGAAGTAGACAGCAGCCGCGGCGATGGCGACGCCGGAAAGCTTGCAGACCAGCATCTGGAAGCCGACGGCCGGAATGGCAGTGGTCTCGGCAGTGATGTCCGCGTTCTTCTTGCGCTCCACACTGTTCGCAACACGGGAACTGTTGCGGCTGTAGATGTTGTAGTTACGGATCTCCGCGATGCCCTGGATGAACTCCAGGATCACCCCGACCATCTCACGGTCGGCTTCTATTTTTTCGTCGGCCACACGGGCTATTTTGCGGTTCGTGACCGTATTGACCAGAAGGAATACGGCGATGCACAACAGGGAAACGAGGCCAATGCGAACATCAAACACGAACATGCTGATGCCGATCACAGCGGTCGTGATGCCGCCCTGAAGGACCATCATGATGGCGCGTGTGGCGATGTCGCTCATCTGCTCCAGGTTGTTTGTGGTAACGGAAGTGATGTGCCCCAAACTGGTGTCGTTGAAGTAACCCATGGGCAGGTAGCGCAGGTGCTCGCCGATCTCGATGCGCTTCAGGGCGCAGGTATCGTAGCCGGCTTCGGTCTGTAGCATGCTGGAAAAACGGTACACGACCATCTTGCCGATCGTCGAGATGAGCATGAAGCCCATGACCGTGAGGAAGGCCTGCGTGTCGATCTTGTTGTCCAGCACGGCGGTGATGGCGAAGAAGGCTGCCGGGATCTTCATGGCGCCGAACAGCGCGTCCAGGACGCCCAGGGCCACCGATTTATAGAACTTCGTCCGGTTCTTCGGGCTGCAGAAGCCGAAGAACTTCTTTAACATCTTAATCATTTGCGCTCTCCTTTCCGGTCGTTTCGGGCAGCGCATCCTCTGCCTGATCCCTGACTGCGCTGTGCGCTTCCCACATGTTGCGGTAGAGTTTGCAGCGTGTAAGCAGCTCGTCGTGCGTTCCCGCCGCCTCCACATTGCCGTCATTGATCACGAAGATACGGTCCGCGTCGCGCACGGTCGACAGACGGTGGGCTATGACGATCAGCGTGCGTCCCTGCACCAGGCGCGCTACGCTCTCCTGCACCAGGGCTTCATTTTCCGGATCCGTGTAGGCCGTCGCTTCATCCAGGATGACCACCGGAGCGTTCTTCAGCATGGCACGGGCAATGCAGATCCGCTGGCGTTCGCCGCCGGACAGGTGGCCGCCGGCGCCTCCGACGCGCGTGTTGTATCCGTTCTCCAGACCCAGGATGAATTCGTGGCAGCCCGTGGCCTTCGCGGCCGCAATGACCTCTGCGTCCGTAGCTCCGGCGCGGCCCAAACGGATGTTCTCCATGACCGTCATGTCAAACAGGTAGTTATCCTGCGCCACGTACGCGATCTGCCCCATGTAGTACTCGAGCGGAAGCTTCGTGATATCTACGCCACCGAAAGTGATGATGCCGTCGTCGACGTCCCACAGAGAGTCGATCAGGCGGGCCACGGTGCTCTTACCGGAACCGGACGGTCCTACGATGGCACAGACCGAGCCGGGACGGATCTCCATGTCGATTCCGTGCAGAACTTCCTTCTCCTTATAGGTAAAATGTACATTCTGCAGGCAGATTCCGGCGTCCTTCGGCTTCTCGGTGATCTCCTTCGGTCGTATCATGTCCTTACGGTTCAGGATCTCCGTGACCTCACCGAAGATGGCGCGGATCTTCCCGACGTCGTCCATATAGGAAAATGCGACGACTAACGGCGTGATCAGGCCGGCAGCCAGGATGATGCAGGTGATAAAGTGTTCCGGAGTCAGGCTGCCTTTCTGAACCAGGCGCAGGCCCACCGGCAGCACACCGAGGAAGGTGGCCGGCATGAAGGCCATCATGCCCGACTGCCACCAGATGCATTTGCGCATCCAGCGGATGAAGCAGTCCGCGCCTTCGCGGGCAGCATTGACAAACTTCTCGTAAGAGCTTCCGGTCTTTCCGAACGCTTTGATGACTTCGATACCGTTAATGTATTCCACCGCAGTGTCGTTCAGGTATTTGGTCTTTCGCACCGTCAGGTCGAACTCGCCCTTGCTTTTCGCCAGCATGACGGCGGCGAAGACCATGCCGATCACGGCGGAGATCAGCGTCGCCAGGCCCATGCGCCAGTCCAGGATCAGCATGTAGACGAACATGATCAGCGGCAGCAGCAGGTTCGCCGTGAATTCCGGTATGATGTGGGCCAATGTGGTCTCCATCGCGTCCACGCGCTCTACAATGATGTTTTTATAGGCGCCGCTGTTGTCGTCCAGCACGGATCCCAAAGGGATCTTAGAGAGCTTCTCACACAGTTGTATACGTATCCCCGCCAGCACGTTAAACGTACCTACGTGGGACAGTGTGGTCGACAGATTGTGCAGTACGATCCGGACGATCCATGCGACCGCCATCAGGATCAGCTGTCTTATGTAATACTGCGGATCTTTGTTTCCGCCAATCAATTTACTTACCATATCCGCAATGATCAGATATGGCACGAAGGAAGCAGCGACGCCTAAGATCGCCAGGACGACGCTCCCGCCGAAGGTTCCTTTTCTCCTTCGGGCGAACTCCCATATCGTGGAAAGTATTCCTCTTTCTTTCATATTCCGACTCTCCTTTTACAGTCTATTGTGTAAGCTTACACATGCCGCTTTTATCGACATGCCGTTTTTCTGTCCGCTCGTTCGAAGAGCGCTGGTTCGAGGCTGTCTTCACTTTGTCGAACACACCGACAGTTAGTCTAGGCTAACTCATGGTCTGAAGGATGCCCCGCATCTTACAGCGGGGCTTGCATACCTTTATAATCCAAACAGCGCCTTCCACCCGGGCAGGAAAAACTGCTCCAGCGTCTTCGCATAGTGCAAGGCTTCCTCCCTGGAGAAATCGTGGATCACAACCTGAAAGATCGCTTCCACCTGAGACGTCACGAGAAGGTGAAACTCCTCCTTCCGGATCTGGCGGATCTTCACGCCGGTTCGCGCCAGAGTCTGCATGTACCGTTCGGTCACTTCCTCCTCCAGTTTCGCCATCTCATGGGTGAAGTTTTCGTAACGCGTGCCCTGCGACTTGCAGATAATCAGTTTGAAAGCATCCGCGTGATCATAGATATATTCGATGGCCCGGACGGTCTCGCTCTTCGTCTCCCAACGGCCGGCCACGCTGTTGCTTTCATCCGGCAGCGGAAGTCCTTTTGCATATTCGGTCTCCACCTCCCGAAAGAGCTCCATGAGCCCCTCGATGGCCGGGTCTACCAGAGCGGCAAACATTTCCTCTTTACTCGGAAAATGTTTATACAGCCCCGAAGCGCTCAGGTCGCAGGCCGCCGCGATCCTTCGCATGGAAGCATCCGCAAACCCGTGGTCCAAAAACTCCTGCAAGGCCGCTGCCACGATCTTTTCATGATTTTCCGTCTTATCCTTCGGCATGATCTACCTCTGTTTCATTCAAATAAAAGTGAACGGTGTACGCTAACACGGTTAATAGCGTACACCGTTCACTAACGAATGTCAAGTGCGAAATTGTACTTTTTTTAATCCATCGAAAGGCCATAGCGCATCAGGAAGTATACCAGAAGCAACGCATAGACCAGCAGATAGACGCCAAACGCGTTCTTCACTTTCTGCGGGATCGAATCCGCTTTTATCAGGATCAGCACAGCCAGGATAAAGCCCAGCACGCCGCCGATGGCCAGAGATATCGCAAAGATAGCCAGAGGCTTGGGATTGATGAACAAATACTTGCTTCCGTCGGATCCGCGTGCCAGAATCGAAACCTCTTTCATCTCCTCCTGCAACGCCTTCCGAAGTTCATGGTCGGATGCCGAGCACTGTATGGCTGTCACGGTGATTCCGCCCTTCTCCTTTGAAATGCCATTCGGAAAGTTGTCTTCGAACCA